>DATKVP010000034.1:0-31259 GCA_035530015.1 Anaerolineae bacterium
GTCGGGGACGTATTCGTCGAAGATGCTCGTCCCCTCGTTGAAGTCCTCCGCGACGCAGACGAAGCTTTCGATGTCGCGCTGCGGATCCACACCTGCGTCCTCATACGCTTTGGCCGCCGCCTCATACATCAGCTCCTTGTACGAGAGGTCCGGTGTTATGGATCTGAAGCCTGAGTACCCGGCGCCGACGATGGCCACTGTTCTCATATGACGATCCTCCTGAACTCTCTGTTGGGCTCGAACTGCATCTGTCGAGCCAGTCAACTCCTTTGTCCGACGCGTTCACTGCCCATTGCCCCACTCTGTAGCAAGGAAAGCGGGGGCATGAAAAAGGCTGGCGGCTAGCCAGCCTTTTGGTGTGTCTATGCAACCCTCTCGCTCAGTAGGTCTGCTAGCGTTGGTAGTCCGATTCCCTGTAGCTCGTACCGCACTCGTTCGCAGGGTTTCTCAATGTGGGCCACTCTGCGCAGGTCGATGGGGGTGGCCACAACGACCAACTCGCACGGAGTGGCATTGAAGGTTTCCTCCAGCTCCTTCACCTGCTGCGGGCCATAGCCCATGGCTGGAAGTAATGACCCGATGGTGGGGTACTTGTCCCACGTCTCCTTGATGGAGCCGACGGCGTACGGGCGTGGGTCTACCATCTCGGCGGCCCCGAACCTCTGGGATGCTACGGTACCAGCCCCGTAGCTCATTCCACCATGTGTCAGGGTGGGGCCATCTTCGACGACCAGCACCTTCTTGCCTCGAATCTCCTTCGGATCCTCCGCCGTGATGGGAGACGCTGCCTCCACGACCACCGCCTCGGGATTCAAGGTTCGGACATTCCGGCGCACAGTAGTGACGTCCTCGAAGTCGGCGGTGTCTATCTTGTTGATCACTACCACGTCAGCCATTCGTACGTTGGCCTCTCCGGGGCAGTAGACCAGTTCGTGACCCGCACGGTGTGGATCCGCCACGACGATGTGCAGGTCTGGCTTGCAGAAAGGCAGGTCGTTGTTCCCACCGTCCCAGAGTACGATGTCGGCCTCCTTTTCGGATTCGCGCAGAATGACCTCGTAGTCTACGCCCGCGTACACCACACCGCCGCTGTCTATGTGAGGTTCATATTCCTCTCGCTCTTCAATGGTTGTGTGGTGGCGGTCGAGGTCTTCGTAAGATGAAGAACGCTGGCAGATTTGATCGGCCAGCGTTCCGTGGGGCATTGGGTGACGCACGGTCACCACTCTCTTCCCTAGAGCCAGTAGTATGTCTGTGACTCGTCGCGAGGTCTCGCTCTTGCCGGCTCCCGTGCGGACAGCGCAGATGCTGATTATGGGTAGCTCGGATGCCAACATGGTGGCTTTGGGGCCCAGCAGTCTGAAATCGGCACCCGCTGTCAGCACCTCGGCCGCTTTGTCCATCACGTAGTCGTGTGACACGTCACTGTAGGCAAACATCACCTGATCGACACTCAGTTCATCGATGAGCTTGCTTAGCTGAGACTCCGGATGGATTCGTATCCCTTCAGGATAGCTCTCGCCTGCCAGTTGGGGCGGATAGGTTCTGTCTTCGATGTTGGGGATCTGGGTCGCGATGAAAGCGACGACCTCATAGGCCGGGTTCCCACGAAAGTAGACGTTGAAGTTGTGGAAGTCGCGGCCTGCCGGTCCCATGATGATGACCCGGTCTTTGGTCATTGCGTGCGCCTCCGCACCAGGACTGAACTCCTATCTCTCTCCAACACGACGCGTGTTGGGAACTCAGGCGAATCTCGATAGCACGATTCCCAGACCGTAGAGCAAGAGCAATGGCGCAGCGACCAGTGCCAGATTCAGAGGGTCTGGAGTGGGTGTGACGACGGCTGCCACCACAACAATGAGCACAACGGCGTGCCTCCAGTAGGAGATATACTTGCGGGTGCTCATGATTCCGGCCTTGGCGGCGATGAACATGACAAGTGGAGTCTCGAACACCAGGCCCACCCCCAAGAGGAACGTGAGTACGAAAGAGATGTACGAAGCGATGGTCCATTGGGGATCCGCTATGTCGGCGCCAAAACTCTGCAGATAGCCGAGGGCAAACGGCAGCATCACCGTGTAGCAGAAGGCCACTCCTGTGAGGAAGAAGATGGTTCCGGGCAGCGTCCCAAAGATGATCAGATTCCTGAAGTACTTCTTCTCCGTGGTATCCTCCATCGCGGGGGAGATAAAGGCCAGGATCTGGAATATGATGTAGGGCAGAGCCAGGAGGACTCCGACCATCATGGCGACCTGGAAATAGGTGAAGAACAGCTCGGTGGGGCGCAGGAAGACGGGCTTCAGTTCCCCGGCAGGTCGAACCAGCAGTTCCATTACTTTGCCGGTGAAGAGAACACTCACCGCTGCGGCTGCGATCAGGGCTAACCCCGCCCTTATAGTGCGGTATCGAAGCTCAACGAGATGTTCGGTAACCGCGTACAGGAACTGAACAATTCCGGAGATGGGGTTGCCCTGCCGACGCCAATCCTCCCTCGCGGTATCCAGATCCAATGCCTCAAGGTTCTGTTGCGATCTTCTCAAGTTGGTGATGGCGAGCCACAGGGCTTCAACTCCTTCAGGAAGCTTCTTGGGCCCCAATACAATCAGTGCAACAAAGCACAGCACCGCGAGCCAGATTATGTCCGACATTACTTGGCTACCTCTCCGTTCTCTGGCTTTTCTTCGTGCTCGGTGGCTTCCTCATCGGTTGCTTTCTGATCGGTTTCTTCATCATCTTGGCTCTCCGGAGTCACGATCTGATCGGTTTCTTCGTCATCTTGGCTTTCTGGAGTCACGATCCTCTGAACCGACTCCTGTAGCTTCTTTTCTATGGAAGCGGGGTCGAGCGCTTCTTTGATCTCCTTCACTTCCTTCATGGGGGCCTCAGCCACAGATTCTATCTCTTCCAGCGCCTGTCGCCACTTCCCGATGCTCTTTCCAACGTCCCTGGCTATTTGCGGCAGCCTCTCCGGTCCGAAGACCACGAGGGCAACGATGAGGATGACTAGAAGCTCTGCCGGCCCGACTCCTGCGATGTTCATGTGGTCTCACTCTGTCTCTGTATTGATAGCTGCTTACTGGCGAGGGTGCCGAGCGCACCGTTGACAAAGCGGCGAGAACTCTCGCTGCCGAACAATTTGGCCAGTTCCACGGCCTCATTGATGGCTACTTTGATGGGAATATCTGGGTCGAAGATCATTTCGAATATGGCGACACGGAGGATGTTCCTATCCATGGGTGACATCTGCTCCAACGGCCACTCGGGGGCGATCTCCCTTATGATCGGATCGATCTCTGGGAGGTAGTTGAGCACGCCTTCCACCAGATGGCGGGCGAACTCTGAGCCATCGGGTGCGATCTCGCAGATCTGAAGCCGTTGTTGGAGAACTCGCGAGGGGTCATGACCGGCCAGATCCACCTCGAATAGGGCCTGAAGAGCCGCTCCCCGGGCCCGGCGACGAGCCTTCATCACCCGCTCTCCTCCCCCGATAGTCTGTTTGCGATGGGAGCAGCCACATCTTCGATATGCACGTCGACTTTGCCAACGTGCATACCCAGCATGTCGTTTATGGCGCGCGCCGTTTCCTGCTGGATCTGGTGCCCTAACTCGAGCAGATTCACGTTCGGTTCAACAATGATGTACAGATCCAGATAGACTACGTCGTCCTCCACCTGCATCCGCATGCCCTCGCCGAGGCTGTGCCTGCGCAAGAACCGCCCGACATTCCCGGCAAAGCTCTGGCTCATGCATGCCACCCCAGGGATCGATAGGGCGGTCAACTTGGCTATGGTCAACAGGACTTGGGGCGCGATGGTGACTGTGCCCAGTCTCTCCTCCATGGACCTACTCCCGTACTCAGAGCATCATGGCCATCATGCCTCCGTCTACGCCCAGAACCTGACCGTTCACGTAGCTGGCCTCCTCCGAGGCTAGGAAGGCGACAGCATTGGCTACTTCCTCCGCCGTTCCTGGTCTCCTCATCGGCGTGAGATCCAGGATGTAGTCGATGAGCTCTTGAGGTAGGTCCGCGGTCTGATCCGTGGGTACGTAGCCGGGGGCCACGGCGTTGACAGTGATGTTACGGACTCCGAGTTCTCTGGCCACGGCTTTGGTGAAACCGATGACGCCAGCCTTCGAAGCTGAGTAATTGGCCTGTCCCACCTGGCCAGCAACCCCTGAGACTGATGTGATGTTTATGATACGCCCGTAGCGTTGCCTTATCATCGGACGTTGGGCTACCTTCGTGCAGTTGTAGGTGCCCTTCAGGTTCGTCTCTATCACTATGTCCCAGTCGTCTTCCTTCATGCGCATGAGTAGAGCATCGCGGGTGATGCCCACGTTATTGACCAGGATGTCAAGCTGACCGAACTTCTCCAGAGCAGATTCAATGAGTTGCTTGGCCTGCTCTGCCAGTTTGACGTCAGCCTGGACGGCTATCGCCTCGCCGCCCTCCACTTCTATTTGTTCCACCACCTCGTTCGCTGCGTCCTCGCTGCTGTTGTAGTTCACCACCACTTTTGCGCCAAGACCGGACAGCTTGACGGCGATGGCGCGGCCGATGCCACGTGAACTACCTGTTACCACAGCGACGCGGTCAGTCAAATCCAGCATCCATTGCCTCCTGCCTGCTATTCTCCCCCGGCGGGTCGCTGGTGCACGGCACGGCTTCGCCATGCATCGACCGCGGAGACGCTATTCACGCTGATCCTAGCCACGCTGCCGTCAATGCGTTTGATGAGCTTGCTCAGCGTGTCCTTCGGACCAATCTCCACGAAAGTCTTGACCCCTTGATCGATCATCCAGCGCACGGATGACACCCATTGAACCGGTGAGACGAGCTGCTTCACCAGTTCGTCTCTGATTTCATCCCGCTGCAGGAGAGGCTTCCCGGTCACGTTCCCGATGACAGGTGTATCCGCATCCCGGAAGACCACCCTGCTCAGTACTCCACGAAGTCCCTCGGCGGCAGATTCCATCAGAGCTGAGTGGCTCGGAATACTCACCGCAAGCTGGACGATTCTTCGGGCGCCCTGCTCTCTGAGGAGTTCCGTAGCTCTGTCCAGGCCGCTTCTCTCTCCGGAAATGACTATCTGCCCCGGTGAGTTGTGATTGGCGATCTGGATGATGGTACCGGTGTCGTCGCGGGCCTGCTGACACGCCTCAGCGACCGCATCCTCAGACAGGCCCAGCACGGCAGCCATGCCACCAGGGCGTCGCTCCCCAGCTTCTTTCATCAGCCGGCCGCGATCGCGAACAAGTCTCACCGCATCCGCATAGGACATTCTTCCAGTGGCCACCAGGGCAGTGTATTCGCCCAGGCTGTGCCCCGCCACGGAGGAGACCTGGCCCCATTGGCGCACGTCGCCCATGGCCTGAAGCGTAGCCACGCTCACGGTCAGGACTGCTGCCTGAGTGTTGACGGTATCGTTCAGTTCGTCCTCGGGTCCCTCGAAACATAGCTTGGATAGGCCGAAGCCCAGGGTTCTGTCAGCCTCGTCGAATACAGATCGTGCCTCGGAGTACTGCGCATAGAGATCAAACCCCATGCCCACATACTGCGAGCCTTGGCCTGGAAAGACTAGGGCCAGCTTGTCCGGCATCCAGACTCTCTCGCTCCCTTCCCGAAGCTACAGCGCTCGCCACGGTCCGAATGGAATACCCCCTTGCCGTACGGGGAAGTGATACGGGCGCTGTCGTAGAGGAGAAAAGGCGATCCTATTCAGGTTTGGCTTTCGGTTTGACTACCTCCACCCCCTTGTAGTACCCGCATGATGGGCACACTTGATGGGGAAGGCGTGGTTCGCGGCACTGAGGGCATTGCACTAGTTGGGGCGGTGTCAGTGCCCGGTGGCTGCGACGCCCGCCTCTACGTGCCTTGGATATTCTTGTCTTGGGTACTGCACCCATGTCACATGCTCCCGTTATCTTGTTTCACGTATGCCAGAGATTCACTGGCTGAAATCACAGAAGTTGCTTGAGTACCTCGAGGCGTGGATCCACCGCATCGGTCACGCACTGGCATTGTCCTTCGTTCAGATTCTGCCCACAGAGAGAGCAGAGACCTGCGCAGCTGTCCTTGCAGAGACCGTTCATCGGCAAGGCCAGAAAGATGGCCTGCCGCACGACCTCGGCAAGATCCAGGTCGTGGTGCTCATCGATGGTCGTTGCGTCCACGGCCGTGTCGACCACGGGCAACTGCGCTCCGGTATGTATGTCGACGCTGGGATGGAATTCCTCCTCTATCTCCGGCCGAACGCGGACGAAGAACGGGGCAAGGCAGCGACTGCATTGAACCTCCAACTCCGTCTCCAGCGATGCGGTGACGAGTATGCCGTCGGCCGTGCGGACCAGAGTCAGCGAGCCCGTCAGAGGGGATCGAATGGTCAGCTCATCGTCGATCCCGGTGATGTCCTCGGACAGGTCCAGTCGTCGGACCACGCCTGTAAGGCCCTTCAGCAACTGGGCGACGTTGATGGTCAGGTTTGAGTTCTTGGTAGATCCCATCCGTCTCGTTGTCTCCCTGGTATCGCTCGCGAGCTACCACCGGGTGACACTCAGTCCGCCTCGCGGTCTGGCTCTGTCCGTATTCCGCCCAGACCCGCTTCGGCGGCCAGCCTTGCCATTCGCCCATCCTGCTGCAGGGTCTCGAGTCCGTTGCGAATCGTGGTCTGCAGGGCGATCAGTTGATCCTCGAGTTCTCCGAGCACTTTGATGGCGTACTCGTCGGCCCCACGCATGGTTGTCTCAGCGTTCAGTCTGGTTTCCTCAGCAATGGCCGCCGAGCGCTCGCGGGCTTCTTTTATCAATCCTCGTTCATCAACCAGCAGTTCTACTTCTTCTTGAGCCCTCTCCAGGATCATCTGTGCTTCCTGTTCAGCACGCGCGATGATTTGGTTTTTCTCTTCCTGGATGCGTATGGCTTCAGCGATCTGCTGGGGAATCGTCACCCTCATCTGATCGATGATGACCAGGCACTCATCCTTGTCCACCACGGCTCCGGCCGTCATGGGGAGCCGTCTACTGTCATTCAGTAGCTTCTCCAGTCGATCGATGAGCAGCGAAATATCTCGAATTTGGACCACCCCCCTACAGGACCCGTCGTAGTGGTGCCCTAGACTGTCCCGCGCCGCGAGGGACTCGATGGCACACCCGTCATCAATCGCGCATGGTTATGATCTTGATCCGATCGGTAGCCTCATCGCCCAGCGCTTCGATCTTCGCCATCAGCGCGGTCACGACGTGGGGAGGAACCAGCTCGCTGATGTCTCCATCCAGCTTGGCGACTTCCTTGACGATGCTAGAACTAAGAAAGTAGTACTCCTTCGTCGTCATCAGACAGACCGATTCGATCTCAGGGGCCAGTGACCGATTCATGAGCGCCATCTGGAATTCGAATTCGAAGTCTCCGACCACTCTCAGGCCCCGGATGATTGCCCGGGCGTCCCATTCACGCGCGACATCTACGGTAAGCCCATCGTAGGACCTGACAGTCACATTGGGCCAGCCTTGGAAGGCCTTCTGGGCCATCTCCATCCGCTCGGCAGTCGAAAAGAGCAGGGTCTTGATAGGGTGCGCGTAGACGGCGATGATCAGGTCGTCGAAGAGCCCAGCCGCTCGTTGTGCTATGTCAAGGTGCCCATTGGTAATGGGATCAAAGGTGCCCGGGAAGATGGCCGTGGTCATCTAGACAATACCTCCGGGTAAAAGTCACAGTCAATTCGCACTCCTGATAGTATAGCATAATCGGCGGGATCTGGAAAGCCCTCGGGCCTCCGTCAACTGAGGTCTCCTTCTCCTCTTTGCCAGAACTCTTCAACTCGCGCGGCTAGCAGGCGATCCTTGGGCAGCTCCATGTCCGGGTCTTCCTCCCAGATCTGCTGGGCGACTGTTCGCGCCTCTTCTAGAACCTTGACGTCGCCCAGGCGGGCCACTTTCAGGTCGGGCAGGCCACTCTGGCGGGTCCCGAAGAACTCGCCCGGTCCTCGAATTGCCAGATCCTCGTCAGCCAACTTGAAACCGTCTTGGGTGCTTTCGATGATCTCCAGTCGCTGGATGCCGGTGTCGCTTGGCGAGTCGGCCAACAGAAGGCAGTATGATTGCTCCTCGCCTCTACCCACCCGACCGCGGAATTGGTGCAACTGTGCGAGACCGAAGCGGTCGGCGCCCTCAATGAGCATGACCGTGGCGTTGGGAACGTCTATTCCTACCTCCACCACGGGCGTGCATACGAGGATGTCCAATTCGCCGGCGTAGAACTCCCGCATGACGGCCTCTTTCTCCTCCGCGGTCATGCGGCCGTGCAGCAGGCCCAAGCGCAAGTCGGGGAACACGTCTTCCTGCAGCCTGCGGTGCTCCTCTACGGCAGCCTTGGCCTCCACCTTCTCACTTTCCTCGATGAGAGGACAGATGATGAAGGCCTGGTGTGACTCCGTTACCCTGGCGCGCAGGAAAGTGTAGGCTCGCTCGCGCTCCATCGGCTTCATCCATTTGGTGATGATCTTCTTGCGTCCAGGAGGCAGCTCATCAATGGTGGAGATATCCAGGTCACCGTATATCGTTAGAGCCAGAGTCCTGGGGATGGGGGTGGCGGTCATCACCAGCACGTGGGGGTTGTGTCCCTTCTGGCGAAGCGCCGCTCTCTGAGTCACGCCGAAGCGATGCTGCTCGTCGATCACCGCGAGGCCGAGGTTATGGTAGCTAACTCCGCCTTGAATGAGAGCGTGGGTCCCAATGATGATCCTGGCCTCGCCCGTGGCTATCTCGTCGTAGATCTTTGCCTTGTCGGTCTGCG
This sequence comes from Anaerolineae bacterium, assembly GCA_035530015.1. GTDB lineage: Bacteria > Chloroflexota > Anaerolineae > UBA7937 > B3-Chlor > JAUVXJ01. Next base: position 8,792 of record DATKVP010000034.1, read on the forward strand.
AGAGGCTGCCGGTGAGCAGGCGAAGCTGGGAGGACAGTTTCTTCAGGCTGGGTAGCCACAGCTCACCCCAGAGCTTCTTGAGACTGGCGTAGTGCTGCTCGGCCAGGATCTCCGTTGGCGCCATGAGCACAGCTTGCATGCCGTTAGCTGCGGTAACCAGCATCGCCGCTGCGGCGACCACCGTCTTGCCCGAGCCCACGTCTCCCTGGAGAAGTCGGCTCATCGGTTGGGGCTTCTCCAGGTCATGGAGTATCTCTGACAGTACTCTTTCCTGCGCAGCGGTGAGTGCGTACGGAAGCGAATCGACGAAGGTGCGAAGTAGAGAAGGGTCGATCTGAACAGGTTGCCCCGACCTTTCCTGCCATTCATGTCTCTGTCTCAGAACACCGAGCTGGATCATCAGCAATTCGTCAAAGGCGAGACGTCGGCGTGCTTGTTCCAGCACGCTCCAGCTGTCAGGAAAGTGAATCTGGCGGATGGCCGTCTCGAGGTCGAGGAGGTGTCTTTCCTCGCGCATCGCCGCGGGTAGATGGTCGGGCAGTCGGAGGGACCAATAGTCTGTAGTCCGCTTCATCAGTCGTCGCAGCCAGCGGGCGGTGATGCCACTGGTGAGGGGATGCACTGGCACCAAACGCGCTGTGTGTACCAGCTCTTCGTCCAACGGCTCCCAGGTGGGTGACGCGAACGAAGCACGACCCAGATACTGGTCCACTTTGCCACTGATGACGATTTGCCTGCCTGGTCTGAGCCGCTTGGCCAGATACGGCTGATTGAACCAGGTGGCCTGGATCCTGCCTGTTCCGTCCGACATAGTGCTGGTGACGATGCTCTGACCCTTCTTGCCTACGCGCTCCCGCGTCTCCCGCACTGTACCGATGATAGTCACCTCTTCGCCATACTCTAGCTTGTCGATGGTCTTGAGGGCGCTGAAGTCATCGTATCTATGAGGGAAGAGGTATAGAAGATCTTGGATGGTGCTCACCCCGAGACGCTCCAACCGCTTGGCGTAGTTGTCGCTGACTCCGTGCAACTCCTTCACCGGTGACGAAAGAGCTGTGCGCTGAGGGGACGGCTCAGGCTTCGCTGGCGCTTCGCCCGCCCGGGGAGCGGGTTCACGCTCAGTCTCGGGGATCTCGTGTTCGACTCCCACCCATCTGCCCAAGACCTCTTCGACTATCTCTCGACGCCTGGTGACGCTCTCGTCTGAGTAGGTCTCGAGGAGGGCGCACGTATCGTCTACTAGCTGTCTCGCCGACGCGTCTGCTGCACCTTGCCGGGCCTCGTCACACCAGTGGGAAACGAACCCGGCCAGACCGCCGATCACTGCCCTGTCTGTGCACCCCAGGTTCTTTTCGAGGATGAGGATGTTCTCCAGCTTCTGAAAAGGAGACAACTGGGAGTTCATGGAATCTAGCCTTTTCTCAGTTTTGCACTACAGACCTTCGTATACGAAGACGCCGATAGCCTCTGGTCCGAGGTGGGTGGCCATGACTGGCCCGTACGTCACGAGATCCATGTCTCTCTTAGGGTAAACTGCTTGAAGCCGCTCCATCAACTCCGATGGCGTCATCGCGTTGGCGCCCTTGAGGATCGCTATTTTCTCCAAGTGCGGGAACTCTGTGACGAATTCGTACAGCTTGTCTATGCCTCCACTCCTGGTTCTGACCTTCTCCAGGGGGAGTATTTCTCCGTCCTCGACTATCAGGAGAGGCTTGATACTAAGCATAGTGCCCAGAAGGGCCTCAGCTTTTCCGATTCGTTCGCCGCGCTCCAGGTATTTCAGACTCTCCACGAAGAACACCAGATAGACGTGGGGTATCATGGCTCTGACCAACCTGACGACTTCGTCAAGGTCAGCTCCCTTTCTGGATACCTCGCCGGCGGCGATGGTGAGGATTCTCAGTGCCAGAGACGTAGAGAGTGAGTCCACGACCACGATCCGGCGTTGGCCGAGGAGCGAGTGCGCGGCGCGTCGAGCCAACTCGACCGTTCTGCTAAGTCGACCTGAAAGGTGGATGGACACTATGTCGTCGCCCCCGTCTCCCAGGTTCTTGAATGTTTCCTCGAACAGCTCCAGCGGAGGTGCAGAAGCGAAGGGGAGAGCGTCCGTACGCTGCAGCCTCCTGGCCAGTTTGTCCGAGTCTATGTCCAGTCCATCCCGGAAGGTCTCCCGGCCCACGTGGATATTCAGTGGGATGACTGCAATGTTCAAGGCCTCAGCGATGTCTGCCGGAAGCTCCGCCGTGCTATCAGTTACGATTCTCACTCTGCCCATTTCGTGCGCCTCTTGCTCGAATTGATTGTGTGGTCCGGCCGAAGGGGACCCAGGTGTGCTACTCTGCGGACATGATGTAGTGGTAGTGTGGTTGCCCACCCTCAATGAGCTCCCAGTCTTGTTCTGGATACCGCTCCCGAAGCTTGGTCACCAACTCCTCCGCCTGGGCCTGCGTGACGTCCTCTCCGTAGTACGCCGCAATAATCTCGTGTTCGGCGGCGTTCATCTGCTCCAGCGTCTGGAGCACCGTCTCTTCGATGGTCTTTCCTGACGCTGTCAGCTCTCCGTCCACCAGGCCAATGATCTCCCCCTCTTTAACCTCCAGGTCATTGATACTGGCTGATCGAATTGCTCGTGTGATCTCGCCCGTTCGGACGCTCTGTGTGGCTTCTATCATGGCGTCGGCGTTCTGCTTCAGATCGGCCTGGAAGTTGAAGGCCAACAGGGCGCTGATGCCCTGGGGTATCGTCTCGCTGGGCACAACGATCACGTTCTTCCGCGACAACTCCTCGGCTTTTTGAGCAGCCAGCAGCACGTTTTCGTTGTTGGGGAGGACGATGACGTCTCTCTGGGTCAGCCCGTCGATGGCTTGCAGCAATTCCTGGGTGCTGGGATTCATAGTCTGGCCCCCGGGCACGATGGTGCGCACTCCCAGACTGGTGAACACATCGTGAAGGCCGGCGCCGGAGACAACGGCGACGACAGCAACGCCATCCGTTTCCTGATCACTCCCGGCAGGCACGCCAGCGGTATTGTCTCCTACGATCAGATACTCGCGATGCTGATCCTGCATGTTGTCGATTTTGATGTTATGCAGAGTGCCCTTGCTGGAAGCATAGCCGATCACATCGCCGGGCTGGAAGGTGTGCACGTGCACCTTCACAGTGTTGTCATCCCCCACAACCAGCGCTGAGTCCCCACAGGCGCTTATGCGCCCCTTGATCTCGTCCAGGTCCAACCCCTGCCCCTGGAGTATGAATTCGGTGCAGTATCCCCATTCCTTTTCGCTTTCCGCTGGCGCAGTCACCAGAGCACTGGCGACCGGTTCGACGGACTCGTCTGTCTCCATCGGCTCTCCCCTGAGATATCTCATCGCTCCTTCGAGGATGACATACAATCCTTGACCGCCAGCGTCGACAACCCCAGCATCGCGTAGCACGCTCAGCAGCATAGGAGTCCTCGCCAGCGATTCTCTGGCGGCGATGACGACCTGTTCCATGACGGGTATGAAGTCGGTGACGCCTTCCTCCACGGCCGCCTGTGCGGCCTCGGCGGCCTCGCGACCGACCGTGAGGATGGTACCCTCAACGGGTTTGATAACGCCCTTGTAGGCCGTGGCAGAGCCCTCAGCGAGCGCCGCAGCGAGGTCCGCGCCATCAAACTCCTTCTTGTCCTTCAGACTACTGGCAATCCCTCTCAGCATCTGGGAGAGGATCACGCCCGAGTTGCCGCGCGCGCCCATCAGTGCCCCATGAGCCGTGGCCTGGGCCACGGCCGCGGCGGAGTCGTCAGACCCAGCGTTGATCTCATCCAGGGCAGCCTGCATGGTCAGCAGCATGTTGGTCCCCGTGTCCCCGTCGGGCACCGGAAACACGTTCAGGGCGTTGATAGTAGCAGCGTGCCTCTTGAGCCAAGTCGTGCCCGCTTGCAGGAGGAGCTTCAGTTCTCGCCCACTGCAAAGAGTGATGGACTCAGGCTCTATTTGCGCGCCTGCTGCTTTTATCGTCATAAATGCATAAAACCTCCGAGTGGATTCAATGGGAGTCCTCGTCAGCCAGGATCACTGATTCGCAGACCCTGCACGTGCACGTTGACCGCTGCCACGGGCACTCCGAGCGTCTTCTCCACGTTGAATTTGACGCTTTGCATTATGTTGTGCGCGACCTCCGAGACCCGGACCCCATACTCCATAATGACGAAGAGATCGATGGTTATCCTATCGTCTACCAGTTCTACCTGGACTCCCTTTCTCGGGTTGTCGGATGGGTGTAGCAGCTCCGCCAGCCCGTGTCTGAGGGTGCGGGAAGCCATGCCCACTACGCCGTAGCAACCCAGTACGGCCTGACTGGCGATGCTGGCGATGGCTGCGGGGGAGATCTCGACGCTGCCCAGTCTCTGCTCTTCTGCCATTGCTTTGCCTCACGCGGTCGTATTGCGGAGCCGGATGCTCACTCGAGAAGAAGAGCCTGTGCCGGCTTGACTACGTTGTTGCGGCGTGGTATCCTTATATCTAGTCAGCATAGTGAAGAGGGATAGAGTAATGGCTAGAAAATGTGAAATATGCGGTAGAGGTACTCGATTCGGTCATAGTGTCAGTCATGCGCACAATCGGACCAAGCGCAGCTACCAACTCAATCTGCAAAAGAAGACGATAAGCGACGGGGAGACGACCCGGCAGGTCCGCATCTGCACCAGGTGTCTGCGCACACTCGGGAAGAAATCCGCCTGAGTCGAATCGCGCTGTCTAGGACGCACTTGGATGCCTGCTCCTCAAGCCAGCTCCAGACGTGGGGGCTGGCTTCGTGATGTTCGTCTCCTATCACATAACACAATCCCCGAGGCTCAGTTACCGGCATCTACCGAATTAGCACCTTCAGCTCTCTGGACGAGTCTCAGGCTGCCTGCTTCACCTCCGGGCGTCTTGGCCCTCGAACAATCAATACTAGGTCCTCTCATCTCGAAAAGCAATCATTCCCGTGACGGCGGGGAGACTGGCGGCGCAGCCGCGCGGTTACGGATTGCGAGCACCACCGGTTGGCCCATCTTTGCTGCAGGTCGCAGGCTTATCACGGTTTGGGCAATCGGATACCAGATGCCCGCTGTCGAGCGCTTCGTGCGCGGTTGACTCCCGGGTGTCTGGACCGCAGCTGGCCACATCCAGCCTCGATGTCAATACCCCTTCGGAGTCTGAGCGTGCTGCTGATGCTCAGGCGTCGAAGTTCCGCATGGAAAGCCTCCACCCGATCCTTGGTGCCAGGGTGCCAATGGCAATCGGCGGTGGGGTTGAGCGGGATTAGATTGACGTGGCACTGAAACCCCGAGAGCAGATGGGCCAGCTGGCGAGCCTGCTTCAGTGAATCATTCAGGTCGTTCACGAGGGCATACTCAAAAGTCACCCTGCGGCCGGTGAGCTGCACATAGTTGCGGCAGGCGGACAGCAGGTCTCGCAAGGGGTAGCGCCTGGCAACGGGGACCAGAGTCTGTCTGAGGTCGTCACTGGGGGCGTGAAGGGAGACAGCCAGTCCCACCTGGAGTCCTTCCTCGCTGAGGCGCTCGATGCCGGGCACAATGCCTGCAGTGGAGATGGTGATACGTCTCGCTCCCAAATTGTACCCCCGGGAATCGGTGAGTGTCTCCACGGCTTGCCGTGTGGCATCGTAGTTGAGCAGTGGTTCTCCCATGCCCATGAACACGACGTTGCTGATCGATTGCCCGCCTTCCTTCAGTTGCCTGGCGAAGTAGAGCACTTGCTCTACGATTTCTCCTGGGGTCAGATTGCGGACGAAACCGCTCTGCCCGGTGGCGCAGAAGGGACAGCCCACGGGGCAGCCCACCTGGGTAGAAAGGCAGACGGTCTGTCTGCTTTCGTAGAGCATGAGGACGCTCTCGATGGTCTCACCGTCAGGAAGCCTGAAAAGGACCTTGCGTGTGAGCCCATTGGAAGAACGAGATTCATCCACCCGGGCAAGGCTCTGGAGATCGGCCGTCTGCTCCAGTCCCTGGCGCATTCCTTGCGGGAGGTTCTGCATCTCCTCGAAGCCCGTGGCCAACAATTGGTAGAGCCATCTGTACACCTGGTCCGCCCGATAGGAGGGCTCACCCAGTGACAGAACGAGGTCCTGCAATTGGGAATGGGTCAGGTCCAAGAGGGCAACCTTTGCTTCTGTGTCTCCGGCCGATTCGATCAGAGGTCTGTCACCCCTGTCATCTAGTCCCTCCGGCTCATGCCCGTGGCCAGGAAGACGAAGTACATCAACTGGGACAGGGCCTGAGCGAGAGCGGCCACATAGGTGAGGGATGCCGCCGAAAGGACGCTCTGCACGCCCTGGATGTCGGCGGTGCCCACCAGGCTCTCGGCCTGCAGAATCTGAAGAGCGCGGCGGCTTGCATCACGCTCCACTGGCAGCGTAACGAAGGCGAAGACGACACTCCCTGAGAAGAAGGCGATCCCCACCCAAACCAGACCGGAGAACTCTATGAGCAAGCCCACGAAGAAGAGGATCATCCCCATCCACGTGCCCAGGTTGACCATAGGCACCAAACCCGAGCGCACGCGCAGCGGCGCGTAGTCGGTCTGGTCCTGGAGGGCGTGGCCCACTTCGTGTGCCACTATGCCTAGGGCCGCGACGGACGGGGTCTTCGCGACGTCTGGGGATAGACGCAACACTTTCTTCGAGGGATCGTAGTGATCGCCGAGCATTCGTCGCGCCGACTGGACGCCCACGTCGCCCAGCCCGTTCGCCCTCAGCAGCACCTTTGCCGCTTCCAGGCCGCTCATGTTTCTCATGTTCCGAACGCGAGAGTACTTGCTGTACGCCGACCGTACTCTCCACTGGGCAAACAAGGCCAGCGCGAGAGCCGGCAATGAGAACATGAGGTATCTGATGTCAAAGTAGAAAGGAAAGAACATACTCTTGCCTCCCAATCTCCATTTGGTGCTACTCTAATTATACCAGAAGAGGGGGCCGAGAGTCAATACCTGTGACGGCTTGATACTTGATAGATGCAGTGGGGCACCCCACATTGGAGGAACAGCGCTGGGCAGGTCTGTGGGGTTACCAATCCCTTTCTAGTGCGGATTGCCTGCTTCGAATGGCGGAGCTACAATGGAGCCGAAGAGAGGGCGTGCCGCCGCACGCGATCGATCTCCGCTGAGCCCGTACCCGGAGGAATAGGTGTCCAGGAAGCAGTGGCTGATGATAGTCGTGCTGGGCCCGCTTGCGGTCGGCGTTCTTTTCTGCGCTGGCAGCTACCTGGGAATCTATCTTGCCGGGGGGACACCCGAGTCCACGACGTTGTCTGCCCGTGCCACTCCGTCGTTGGAGGAGGTTGCCTCACCCACCGCTACGGAGGAGGTGGCGTCTTCGACCCTGGGGACGCCGATGGCGACGGCGCCTTCGCCCACGGCGAAACGAGAGCCACCCACGCCGACGAGTACCCGAGTGGTTTCTCCTGTCACACCGCCGCCAGTCCTCACGGCTGCGCCTCAGGAACAGTTCGCTCCCGACGAATGGGAACCTGATGGTACTGCTGACGAGGCCAACCCCATCGAGGTCGGAGGGCTGCAGAGGCACAACCTGCACGTGGGGGGCGACAGCGACTGGCTCTACTTTGAGTCACAGGCCGGCAGAACATACGTGGTCGAGACTTCGGAGCTGGGACGTGAGGTGGATACGGTGATTCATCTCTACGACGGGCAGGGGAACGAACTGGCCTCCGGCGACGACGGTGGCGACGAGTTTCTGGCGTCACGCCTGTGGTGGGTGGCCCGGGACGACGGTCCGCTGTACGTTGTGGTGCGCGGCTTCGCTGAGAGCGAGGCGGGCCGCGGCACAGAGTACAGTGTCTCCCTCAGGCTGGCTCAAGGATTCGCGATAGATGAGTACGAGCCCGATGATTCGCGTGCGCGGGCCAGCCTCAGCGCGGTAGGGGAAACTCAAAGCCACAACCGGCACGTGGCCGGTGATGAGGACTGGATCTCGTTTGAGGTTCAACAGGGGATCACGTACGTTGTTCAGACCCTCAACCTGGGTGTTGATGCGGACACGGTGATCTATCTTTACGACGTGCAGGGAAACGAACTGGCCTTTGACGATGACGGGGGTGAGGAGGCCTGGGCCTCGCGGCTGGAGTGGATGCCCCTCGAGAGCGGAATACTGTATGTGAAGGTTGAGGACTGGCTCCAGGGCTCCAGTGGCCCTGGGACTCGGTACGAGGTGACTATCTCCGTGCGCTAGTGCGCCCGTGGTTGGGCACCGCGAATGTGCGCTTCGTCGCCTGGGAAGGGCTGAAGCCCCCACTACGAACCAACATCGACAGCATCGCACCGGGGCATTGACGGACTCCCCTTACTCCGAGCCTCTCCCCAAATGGGAGAGGGTTTCCAGGGGAGGGTGAGATCTTCACTACGGAACGGGGTGGTTGGAGGTGTGCCACGCTCGGTGGGAGGGATGACACCGGTTGCAGCTACCGTTGAGGAGAGGTAGGACCGTGCGGTTCACGCCCCTCGCTGCTTAGACTACCGCGTATTCGGTCATCGTTGATTCACGCACGAATCTATCGATCCGCAGTGGAGCGATGTCGAGGGTGCGTGCTTGCCCCTCCAGGATCTCCTCCGCGATCAGGAGCCCGCAGATGGGGCCGTGCATGAAGCCGTGTCCGCTGAAGCCATTGATGCAGTAGTAGCCTTCGATCTGGGGCACCCTACCAAGGATGGCCAGGGCATCGGGGCTGACCGCGTAGAGCCCGGCCCATCGATTCAATAGCCCGGCGTTCGCGAGGCTGGGCATCCTGGCCACGGCGGCCTCCAGATGCCTCATCTCCCACTCGCGGTCGACGCTCTGATCAAAGCCCTCGCGCTCGTCCAGATTGGACATACCCGTGAGTACGCCCTGGCCCTCTCGATGGAAGTACAGGCTCTGGGCGAAATCGATGACCATGGGAAAATCGCGCGGGAGCCCGGCTATGGAAGTGGTCACGGCGATCTGTCTGCGCAGCGGCCGCACAGGTATCTCGATACCAGCCATGGCCCCCACTGTGGCTGCCCAGGGCCCAGCAGCATTGACAACGACGCGGGTCTCCACCTTCCCGCGGTTTGTTGTCACGCCGCAGACCCTGCCGCCGGTGGTCTCAATACCGGACGCCTCTGTGGTGGTCAGGAGGCTGGCTCCCAGGCGCGTGGCCGCTTTTGCATAACCCTGGACGACGCCCGACGGGTCGGCGAGACCATCGCGGGCACAGAAAGTGCCGGCCAGTATTCCGTTCGTGTCGACGAGGGTGGTTCTCCTCCTCACTTCCTCGGCCGACAGCCATTCGGTCTCGACCCCCAGGCTGCGCTGCCGCGCGACATTCTCTCGAAAGACCTCGATATCCTCTTCCCGTGAGAGCATAAAGAGGTAGCCACAATGCTTGAGATCTATCTCTTGGTCAAGCTCCTCAGGGAAGTGCTCCAGCATGGGGATACTGAGCAGCGATAGCCGAATGTCAATCTCGTTGGAGAACTGGTAGCGGATGCCCCCGGCGCACCGGCCTGTCGACTCCTCTCCAAAGAACCTGTTCCTCTCCACAAGCAAGACGTCGGAACACCCCTTCTTGACAAGGTGGTAGGCCGTGCTGACACCCATCACGCCTCCACCGATGACTACCACATCGGCTCTCTCAGGAAGCATCGTCTCTCCACGATAAGGGGTCACAAACTAGCTACTGTGCCCAGATCTCGTTCTTCTGCCCGATCCAGTGCTGCCCGGGCGACCGCCGCGTCCTGTACAGCGGTTCCAACCGACTTGAAAAGGGTGATCTCCCGGTCTGACTCGCGACCGCACTTGAGGCCGCTGATAACTTCTCCGAGTTCTGCGTATATGTCTGTCTCGGAGATGACTCCAGACTGGATGGCCATGATCAAGTCCCCCGCCTCCGCCAGGCAGCCTTCTCGAGTGTCGACCACGATCTTGGCCTTGCCCACTACGACCTCATCTAGCTCTCGCATCTCCGGCGTGTACGCGCCTATAGCGTTGATGTGGGTTCCTGGGCCGATGTCGGTCCCGTCGAAGACCGGCTCCCGTGATGTGGTAGCTGTGACGACGACATCGGCGTCCTTGACTGTCTGCGTGGGTGATTCACTGATGATGATTCTCCCGGGAACAGCTTTCCTTCCCGCCATTTCTGCGACCAGCCTGTCGGCAGCATTCCGGTTGGGGTCGAAGACCCTGACTTCCTCGATGGTACGCACGTTACACACCGCCTCCAGCTGGGTCCTTCCCTGTGCTCCTGCCCCGAAGAGACCCAGCACCCGAGCCTCCTTCCTGGCCAGAAGGTCGGTGGCGGCGCCGGAAGCAGCGCCGGTGCGCAGCGCGGTCAAGTACGTTCCATCGATCAGCGCCAGGGGCTTCCCAGTGTTGGCGTCCAGAACTGCGACTACGGCCATGATAGTGGGCAGTCCCAGGAGGCGATTGTCCGGGTACACGGAGACGACCTTCAGTGTGGTGGTCTTACTATCGGGCAGGTAGGCCGGCATGAATAGGCTCGTGCCCGCGGCAGCACTTAGAGATGTACGCAAGGGGACTACCGCTCTCCCTGCAGAGAGTTGGGCGAAGCCCCTGGTCACGGCCTCAATCGCCTCAGCCATCGTGATCGCCGCCCGCAAGTCGTCGGCGGATAGCACGCGTATATCCATTGCCTACCTCTCTCGAAGCATACTACAGGACCGGGTCTTCAGGTTCACGGGAGGTACAGGAGCCACAGGCGGGCGACAGATGCTCCAACTCCGTAAGGGACGGGCAGATCAGTCCAGGCGCTGCTCGCGCCACGACTCGTGGAACTCGCGAATGCTGTTGAACACGAGATCTGGTTGGTATGGAGAGTCCTCCAGTTCCTCGGGCAGTGTGATGCCGCTCAGCACCAGTACTGTGGCGATGCCGGCGTTCTTTCCTCCCAGTATGTCCGTCTCCAAGCGATCGCCAATGATGGCCGTTCCCTCTCTGGTCACGTCCATCTTCTCCATGGCCAGTTCCAGGAGCGTGGGTTGGGGTTTGCCGATGATCAAGGGTGCGATCCCGGTCGCTACCTCCAGAGCGGCCAGGCTGGCCCCGTTTCCAGGAACGAGACCTTCCTCGGTGGGCAGGGTGGTGTCGGGGTTGGTGCCGATGAAGGTGGCCCCTGCCCTGATGGCCAGAGCAGCGATTTTCAGTTTGTGCCAGGTCAGCTGGCGGTCCATACCCACCACGACATACTCGATGTCCCTCTCTGTTGGCTGGAAGCCCTGCCCCTCCAGGGCCGCGAACAGCCCTTCCTCGCCGATGGCATAGATCCTGGCCTTGGCGGGCGCCGTCTGCGAGAGGTATAGCGCCGCAGCCTGGCCCGAGGTGAGGATACGATCTGGGGTCACCTTGACGTCCATGGCCCCTAGCTTGGCCACGTATTGCTCTGGCGTCAAGGTGGAGTTATTGGTAGCCAGGATGAAAGGGGTCCGCTCCGCACTCAGGTGAGTGAGGAACGAGCTTGCGCCTGGCAGGCGCTCCCGACCCCGGTAGAGTACCCCGTCCATGTCGATAATGAAGTTCCGCATGGATATCAGGCTGTCCAGGTCTTGTTTCTCTCGATTCATCAGACCCTCACATCATCGCTTCCCCGTCAGGCACCTCGTTCGTCAAGCGAGTCCAGGTGGCAGGTTTCGTTTAGTAACAGTATCCGGTAGTGGCCGTTCGCTCCTTCCAGAACGCTGACGGCGGCGTTGTCCTGGCCGATTTTCCAGAAGCCATCATCGACCAGTCCCAGAGCCGCACAGATCAACACGCGATTGACCACCACGTGGGAGACCAGGAGAATCGCCCCTCCCTCGTGGCCGGAGCACGTCTCTTCCAGAGCGGTCCACGATCGAGTCTGGACTTGCTGGAGACTCTCCCCCTGGGGAAACTGAGTCAGGAGAGGAGTGTGCACCCAGTTCCCATAGGCTTCGGGGTACCGGGCGTGTGCTTCCTCGGCTAAGAGTCCAGCCCACGCGCCATAGTCCCCATCATTGATCTCCTCCAGAATGGCCACGTCGAGGCCGCAGGCCTCCGCGACGGGTTGCGCCGTCTGCAGCGCCCTCTTCATGGGACTGGAGTAGATGGCCTCGATCTGCCAACCCGACAGCCTTTGCGCGGCCGCAAGCGCCTGTCGCTGGCCCACCAAGTTCAACTCCACATCTATGCGGCCTCGAAACCTCTCCACCCGGTTCCACTCCGTCTCCCCATGCCGGAGGAGCACCACCCTGGTAGCTGTCTTACCTGGCTTCTTCATAGTTCTCCACCGTGTCGATATCGAGGAAGAGGCTTGGGTCATGCACTTCCACCGGTTCCACCTCTTGCTCATGGCGTCTGAGCACCTGGCGTCCACCCTGATCTCCCCGCATGTCGAGCAACTCGGGAAAGAGAGACCTTGCGAAGAGAACAGGGCTGCCGCGCCGTCTGCGATGGACCGGGGCAACGATGGCGGCGAGAGTGCGCCGGTACCGATCCAACATGCTGTCTATGAGCTGGGGGGTGATGTTCGGCTGGTCCGCCAGGACGAACAAGCAGGCATCGCACATCTGAGGCAATGCCTGGAGCCCTGCCTGGAGCGAACCGCTCTGTCCTCGTGCCCAGTCCTCGTTGACGACCACCTGGAGAGCCCGATCCCCGATCAGAGAAGCAATCAGCTCAGCTTCGTGCCCCAGTACTACTACCACTTGATCCACAGAAGAACCCAGTACCCTGTCCACGACGTGTTGGAGGAGGGTCTTGTCCCCCCACTGAAGGAGTTGCTTGGGTGAGCCGAAACGACTCGAGCCTCCCGCGGCCAGCACAACCGCTGCCACCCGACCCCACACCTCTTGCACGGGATCTTCGTCGGCCACTGCACTGAGTACCACGCGAGCCACACGGGGCTCGTCGAGGAGCAACCCTGCCACCTGCCGGGCGGCATCGATGTATGGTGCGCTCACCTTATTGATCAGAGGAGCGATGCGGGCCCTTTCCGGAGCGTTCTTGAGGCCTCCCTGCGGGTGGAGCAGCACTATTGACATAAGTTCGGGGCTTATCGTTTGACCCGGTGGAGAGCCGGAGAGTCTGGTCACTATCTCCGGGCGGTGAACGGTACTCTCGTCAAGCGGGCGGCCCACGGCGTCAACGGCGGCCACCGGCACGAGGAGGGAAGTGCTGAGGGGGACCAGGGGTTCGTGGTCCGCCGGCGCCTTCAGGGAGCGCCCCTTGGCGCCGTCGGCCTCGACGATGACGGCATCCACCTGTGGCAGGGCGATGAGCGCGTCAACGATGGAGGCTTCTATGCCAATCAGTTTGCCCTGGGCTTCGTCGAACCCTGAGGCCACTGTGATGCGGCTCTGCTCCGTGAGTGCGGGGGAGACCTTCTCCAGTAGCCGTCCTGCATCCGACTCCAAAATGGTGTGACCGCACCGTTTCTCGCGCCAGATCATGGTGGTGGTCGTCGTGATCACTTTCCATCCGTCAGACGCCAGTTCATCAGCCAGGCGGAACATGGTGGTGGTCTTTCCGCCAGCGCCCACCAGGGATACGACCTCTCCCCGTTCTATACCGAGAGCGCGCTTCAGTCTCATGGCGCTCTTTGCTCTCCTCCAAGTGATAGCTCTTGAATCTCGATGTATGAGAGATTCTCCTCGGTCTTCGCCTGGCAGGCGTCGATGCAGATCCGTTGTGCGAACAGGGGGCCATCTAGGACCAGCGTGTGGTATTCCCCCTGCTCCCCACAGACATCGAATCCGCGGCGGTGAGCGAGGGCCGACAACTCTGCTACTGACTCAGTGTCGAGCTCCCTTCCCAGCCACTCGGGAGTCAGCCAGGGCTTTCTCACGCAAGAGAACACAGCCTTGAACCCTTCTGAGATGAAGCGGTCGAGCAGTTCCGTCCCACCGCTTCCCCAAAGTGGAGTGAGGACTGCTGTGTGCGACCCAGCACAGCACTGCCTGATCCAGTTGGGGTGTCCGTTCACCTCTCCTGTGTCGCCGGTGACCAGTGTTCGGATTTGCCATCTCTGTCTCAGGGTGCTGATGGCGTCTCGGTACGTCGTCTCAGAGGGCTCCTCGATCTTCACCACGTGGTGAGAAAGACCCAGCGCCTGTGCTTGCAGTTGAAGGAACGGGAGGGGATGGGCGTGGAACTGAGCCTCGGCGGGCGCGAACGTGACCAGGCGCTCAACCTGGAATCCCTGAAGTATGGCCTCGTACAGGGCCAGGCAGGAGTCCTTGCCGCCCGTCCACAGGGCCGCCGCCCATCCAAGATTGTCTTGAGAGGATTTCTCTATCATTCTGACTGACACAGACACGGACTACCGGGATCAGTACGCGACGATTGCTTCGCTGGTAGCCAACCTGCTTTGATGTCGCTCGCTCGTCGGACGCGGTTCTACGGCTTGCGTGGGCTTCGCGAGGACAGAGCGAGGCAGGAGAGTAATGGCGGAGGTACATACAGGACGTAAGACAATCGGCGATCCTGCCCCGCCGGGATCGTGCATGGTACCTTCACGCGTGACCAGGCTCGAGGCTACGGCATCTCCAGGGCGTGGGTGGGACACCGCGTGGTACACAGACCGCAACCCTGGCACAGGTCCTCGTCGAGTCGAGCCTTGCCGTCCACGACGGCGATGGCGTGGTAGACACAGCTGGTTTCGCACAACCCACACGCCGTACACAGGTCTTCGTACACCTTGGGAGGCACGTGGCTGGTGCGATACTCGCGCTCACTGAGCTTTCGGATGGTGAGCCCCTTGACGTCATTGACCGATGCGTAACCGTGGTCATCCAGCCACTGATCCATCTCCCGGGCGATCTTGCCGAAGACGCCTGGGCCCTTGAGGATGGCTGCGGTGCAGACCTGGACCGCAGAGGCACCCACCATGAACATCTCTATGGCGTCCGTCCCCCGGGAGACGCCCCCGACGCCGAGGATAGGCAGATCGACGGTGCGGGCGATGTCGAAGACGCATCGCAGAGCGAGGGTCCTGATGGACCGGCCCGATAGCCAGCCGTAGCCTTCTTCGCTGCCCATGAGAGGCAGACCTGTTTCCAGGTCTATGCCCAGGCAGGGCCCCATGGAGTTGATGGCGGTTATGGCGTCGGCGCCAGCATCCTGCGCCGCCTGCGCAGCGGCCTTCATCTCTCGCCCCAGGGGGCTTAGCTTGACGATGACGGGCACGTCCAGCGCATCCTTGGCTGCCTTGATGGCCGCGATCATGGGTGCGGGGTCTTCACCGATATAGTGGGTGGAAAGCTCCAGGGCATCCGCGAAGGGTTTCACCTTGGGAGCAAGCTCGCCGATCTGCTCGGCGGAATACCCCATGCTGATGATGAGGGGTAGCCCCGTCTGCCTGGCTTGGGCGTACTCCTTTTCGATGAATTGCTCCGGAGGCAGCTCTGACCATAGCTCCGTGTTCAGCATGGACGCTTTGCCCATCTGGGCCATGCATGGTTCGGGGACCTCGGCTGCCGTCGTGGAAATGGTCTTGGCAACTATGCCGCCAGCCCCACCCTCGGCGCAAGCCACCATGGCCTCACCGTTCCAGGTTGGCGGACCAGCAGCGGGGAGAACAGGGTTCTTGAACTGAATGCCGCATATCTCGACTCTCAGGTCTGCCATGGTGGTTACTCCTCTTCTCTCGTAGCCTCTACGGCTGCGGCGGCGATGGCCCAACTCACCAGGCCCCAGGTTCCCGCCGAGATAACGACGGCAAGGAAGAGCGACAGCATGGAGCGGGAGGTGTACTCAGGGCGCACAATCCATCCCACCAGGGCCATCAGCCCAGCGACGATGGCGAAGACCAGCCCGATCTTCACCGGTGTGCCGAGCCGTCTCCACAACTCGCGCAAGCGGGTCGTCCATTTCTCCGTAGAGCTATCTTCGTCCATGGTCTGACTCCTGGTCTGGTTCTACATCCTTGCCCACAGCTTCTGCGCCAGTTCCCTTGAGCGTGCGCAGATAGCCTGTTCATCCAATGTGAGCAGCTCGCGGTCTTTCATCAGCAGCTTGCCTCCCACGATGGTCGTGTTGACCTGTCCCCCGTCCATGCCAAAGATGAGGTGCCAGGGCAGATTCCCAACGTCCATGGGGGTCGTGGGCACGTAGTCAAGCAGGATGACGTCGGCGTAGGCGCCGGTCGACAGTTCGCCCAGAGACTGCGCAAAGAACAGACCGGCGATCCGGGCGTTGTTATGGAATCCCATCTCCAGCACCTGGTCGGCCCCCATTACCCGCGGGTCCTTTTGGGCCAGCTTGTGCACAAGGTAGGTCGCCTTCATCTCGGTGAACATGTTGTTGGAGAAGCCATCGTTGCCCAGGCCGACGTTCACACCTCGCCGGAGCATCCTCAACACGTCCGCCACGCCCACGGCATTGTTCATGTTGGACCGCGGATTGTGGGCCACACTGGTCCCCGTCTCACGCAGGATGTCTGTCTCGAAGGCGTCAATGTGGACGCAGTGAGCGGCGATGGTCTTGGGTCCCAGGATGCCCGCCTTTTCCAGCCGCTCAATCACTCGCAGCCCGTACTTCTTCAGGCTGTCGTCCACGTCTGCCTTGTCTTCCGCCGCATGGAGATGGAAACCGACATCCAGCTCGCTGGCCATTCCCACGGCTCGTTCCAGCGTCTCGTCGGAGAGGGACAGGGAGGCGTGGAGGCCGAAGGTGGCCGCAAGGCGCTCGCTGTGGCTCTGCCTGATGAACCGTTCGTTTTCCTTCAATCCCGCGGTGGCGATTTCCTCGCCGTCTCTGTCGGAGACCTCGTAGCAGAGGCAGGCGCGCAGCCCCGCCTCATCTACGGCTTGAGCGATGACGTCCAGGGATCCGGCAACGGCATGGGGACTGGCGTGATGGTCGATGAGCGTGGTGGTGCCGTTTCTGATCGCGTCTACCAGGCACACAAGCGCGCTGGAACGGACGTCATCCGGATTCAGGGCCTTATCGAGCCGCCACCAGAGATACTCCAGGATCTGGGGAAAGTTGGAGGGAGCCTCGGTCTTCAGAGCCATGCCACGCGCGAAGGCGCCATAGAAATGGGTGTGGGCGCAGATCGTGCCCGGCATCACCAGTTTCCCGGCGGCATCGAGCGTTTCTTCCCGCGGATAGAGCTTGCGCAGCTCCGTCGTGGTGCCCACCGCCACTATGCGATCGCCCTGGATGAGCAACGCTCCGTCGGGGATGAGCTCGTTCTTCTCACCGAAGGTAGCCAGTGTACCGTTTGTGATCAACATGAAGGGACCCTCCCGAGGGTGGACGGCGGTCCCTCGCAGCGGATAGCGGACCCCGCGACGAGGGAACGATCTCACGAAACCCGTCTACATGTTAGCCGCTGTGTTCTGGAAAATCAAGGTTGCGTCTGTGCAGGCAACGCTTCAGCACTGGAAGGAGCCCTGTGGTCAGATCGTACCTGGGCAGTTCCTCCTCCGATACCCAGCGGGCGTCTTCCACGTCTGAGCCCACCGTCAGTTGACCGTCCAGGTATCTGGCTGCGACGTCGACCAGTACGTAATGGAACCGGATGCGCGCTCCTTCGTCGTGCACGATTGCATCTCTTACTTCGACTACGTTTCCTACTTCGATCTGCACCCCACACTCTTCCTGCACTTCCCGGCGCGCTGTCTCCTGAATGGTCTCTCCCAATTCCATCACGCCGCCTGGGATGCTCCATCTGCCCCTGCTGGGCTCCTGACCTCTCAGGACCAGCAGGACTCTGTCGCCCTTGAACACCACTGCGCCCACTGATGGCACGGGCGCGGAGGGGTATTCTCTGTGCATGGGTCCATCCTCGTGTGATGTGAGTTGCCTCCTGGGTTACGGGGTTGTTTTCCCAGGCACTGACGATGATGGTCCGAAATCCTCCACTCTCAGCTGTAGCTGCTCTCTGTTGCGGTAGGTGTGCACCTGAGGCGCATATACCAGATCGACGCGAGAAGCCATGTCCTGGAGGTGGGCGCCCATCCCAAACGCTATTCCGTCCCAGACGTAGCACCCATCGCTCAGGGAGAGCTTGAGATGCTTGTCACCTACCACCCTGCTGGCACGCACCGTGACGCCGCGGCTGAGGAAGAGGGGTTCCGGGTTTCCACGGCCGAGCGGCTCCAGTTGCTGAAAGAGGTAGAAATGCTCGGGCTTCAATCCACCGAGCGGAATCTCCGCATCAATGTCCAGGGTGGGGCGCAACTCAATTCCTGCCAGGCGCTCAGCCGCAATCTGGGAGAGCTTCGCCCTGAGGGCCTGGAGGTTCCCATTGCTGACGGTGAATCCCGCGGCCCTGGCGTGCCCGCCATGTCTCTTCAAGAGGGATGCGCATTCGTCGAGAGCCTCCGTGATATTGAACTCATCAATGCTGCGCGCCGAGCTCACGCTCTCCTCCGGACCCGTCTTGGTGACGATCACGGGGCGGTAGAACTCGTCGCACAGTCGCTGGGCAGCCAGTCCCAGTACCCCTGCGTGATAGTCGTCGTCTGCGGCGAAGAGCAGGGGTTGATCTTGTTGCCCCTCGACTTGCGCGCGGGCGGCTTCTACGGTGGACATGGTGATCTCGCGGCGGGCGCGGTTCCTCTCCTCCAACATTCGTGCCAGCTCCCTCGCCCGTAAGGGGGAAGATGCCGTGAGGAGCCGGAAGCTGAGCATAGCGTGGTCCATGCGCCCAGCTGCGTTCAGACGAGGACCCAGGACATAGCCTATGGTGGCGGCGGTTATGCTACGGGGTGTCACATCGGCCTCTTGCAGAAGTGCCTCAATGCCAGGACGTCTGGCCCGGGCCAACTGGGCCAGACCTCTTTTGACCAGGTCGCGATTCTCGCCCACGAGAGGGGAGAGATCGGCGACTGTGCCCAGCGCCACCAGATCCAGGAGGTGCTCTTCCCGGAGAGGAGAGTTCTGTGATGGCAGCGGAAGTTGATCGCTGACCAGCAGCAGCGCCTGGGCCAGCTTGAAGGCGATGCCGACACCTGAGAGGCCCTTGAAAGGGTATGTGCAGTCCTCGCGCCTGGTGTTGACGACCGCAACGGCTGCCGGTAGCTGGTTCGTGAGTGAGTGGTGATCGGTGACGACAACATCCAGCCCCAGCTTGCGTGCCTGGTCTACCTCGATGACTGCGCGCGCACCGCAGTCCACCGTCACGATCAAGCTTGCTCCGCGCTCGCCCAATCTCCTGATAGCGCCGCTGTTGAGCCCATAGCCTTCGTTAGCGCGATGCGGGATGTAGGGGACCACCCGCGCACCCAGCCCCGATAGGGTCTCCACCAAAAGCGCCGTGCCGGTGACCCCGTCGGCGTCGAAATCGCCATAGATCGCAATCAGCTCCCCCCTTCGGATGGCGCGGCGGATCCTGGTGACGGCCTCGGCCATGCCTTTGATCTTGAAGGGGTCCGCCGCTTCGCATTCGCCGGTCAAGAAGCGGTGCATATCGTGTAGGGTAGTGAGGCCGCGATTGTGCAGGCACTGCGCCAGCAGAGGAGGGATGTCATGTAGTGTGGTGAGGAAGGACCTTGGCAACGGGGGGTACACGCGCCAGTTCGCTCTCTTGCCCGTCAAGAGACGCCTCCTGCAGGTCGTTGAGGCCGCGATGAAAAGAGCGAGGGACTCACCAGCCTCGCCCTTATTGAGTGTAGCGATCCGCTAAGCCCGAGTGCATTCCCGCGGCGCTGCCGGCACTCGAGCACTCGCAGCTATTCTACCACCACTTGCACGGAAGTCAAGTCTTGAAGTAGGTAGGCAGCTGTGCTAGAATGGACGAGGAGCGAGGTGACGGATGCGAGAGAGGCTGGTATTCATGGGAACGCCGCCCTTTGCCGTTCCCTCTCTGGAGGCACTGGCTCGGGACTATGAAGTGACAGCCGTAGTCACTCAGCCGGACAGGCCTGCCAGGCGGGGGCGCAAACTCACCCCCTCCGCGGTGAAGAAAGCAGCCCTGGAGTTGGGACTGCCAGTACTTCAGCCTGCGTCCTTGCGGGAAGAGGAGGCGGTGGCTGAGCTGACGCGGTTAGCACCCAGGGTGATGGTCGTGGCGGCCTATGGGCAGATACTCCGTCCTCAGGTACTCGCCATTCCTCCTTCTGGTGTGATCAACGTCCACCCGTCACTGCTACCCAAGTACCGTGGGGCATCGCCCATCGCGGGAGCCCTCTTGGCGGGGGAGCAGCAAACCGGGGTCACGATCATGCTCATGGACGAGGGGATGGACACAGGGCCGATTCTGAGCCAGATAACCGTGGACATTGACCCACAGGACACAACCGGTTCGCTGGGGGAGAGACTCGCCGGGCTGGGCGCGGAGCTTCTTACCGACGTACTTCCTGCCTGGCTCGAGGGACGGATCGAGGCGCAGGCTCAGGATGATGCGCAGGCAACGTATACCAAGCCCATCTCCAAGGGAGACGGCGTGATAGATTGGTCGCTGCCTGCCGTCGATATCTGGCATCGCGTGCGGGCCTACAATCCTCGGCCGGGGGCGCGGACGAGGTGGAAAGGAGACCAGCTGAAAGTCATGCGGGCTCGTCCTCTGCCTGACTGGAAAGGCGAAGCGAAAGCGGCTGGTGTGGTGCAGTTGGACTCCGGCGTGGCCGTGGCCACCGGAGAGGGTGCCCTTCTTCTGGAGGAGATCCAGTTGGCTGGAAAGCGGGCCATACTCGCTGAGGATTTCGTTCGGGGGCAGCGGGACTTCGTGGGATCCGAGCTGGGTCAGGAAGTGAAGGGATAGGACATGCGCCAGTGGCTGGCCGGTGTTGGCCAAACGGTTGCCGCTGGTGTACATTCCTGGACACGCATGGGACGAGGCATACTACAGTGAGCATGTGGACCGGAGATGCAAGGAATCCAGACCGGCCACCATCTAATCTAGGAGGCGTTGAGGAGGAGAGTCGATGAACCTGTTCAATCGTGTCGTGACCATTCTGTTATTCGTGACGCTGATGATCGCTGTCCCCATCCTCATGATTCTTCCCACTCAGATAGTCGGCTTGGTCCAGCAGTACCTTGACGGCGTGTCCTCCGGCCTGAGCGTCTTTCACAGGGCCGTTCTCGTCATGCTGGGCATCATTTCCTTTATCATCTGCGGCCTGGTGCTCTACCTGGAGCTCAGACGGCCCACACGCAAAATGGTCAGGCTGGAGAGCGCCACAGGAGGGGAAGTAGAGCTGGCTGTCGAGTCGATTGCACAGCGCCTGGAGTACCGCGTCGATCAGCTGCCGGACGTGGTCAGGGTCAGGCCAGAGGTCAAGCCGCGCCGCAAGTCAGTCGATGTGGTACTGAACCTGGAAACCACCCCCGACATAGACGTTCCAACGAAGACGGAAGAGGTCTATCAGGTGGCCCGCGAGGTTATAGAAGAGCGCATGGGGCTGAAGCTGAGAAAGATCAAGGTCAACATCAAGCACGCCCCGTATCCGGACGATTCGTGAAAGAGGGGTTCAGGGAATCACTTTACCCCTGATGATCATCTCACCTTCTCGGATTTCCACCTCGCTGATCTCTGTGTTCTCGTTTCTCCGTGCGGCGATGATGAGATCGTCTATCTGATGGGCGAAGGCTTCTACGAAGGTATCCGGGATGGGAAACCCGTCGATGGACACCGATTCGATGACGATGCGAGGACTGCCGCTATCGATTTCAACCGTGGCCACAAAGGTCACGGGTGCTTCGATGGGGCTGACCATGGTGCCGTAGAGGTGCATCTGCCCGTTAGTGAGCAGTATTTGGGGATCGACAATGCTCTCTCCCATGTTCAGCGCCACGTATGACGTCAGCTCTTCCTCTGTGATCACCAGGGTGAAGCGGCCATCCGCATCTGGGACGATTCCGTGGCCAAGGTTGAAGGCGAGGTCTTCCGCATCCTCTGTCGAGACGGGCACGGTCCTCTCTGGCGTAGGAAGGAACTGAGAGGAAGTCTGACAGGGGAAGCAGGCAAGGGCGAAGCATGCGAGAGCTACCAGGACGAGGCCCGGCTTTCTGAATCGGGATCTCATGAGGTGTCGCCTAATCTCAACATCAGTTCCGGGCCATTATAATCAATGCTTCTGCGCGTGTCAAAAGGTGGAGAATGGACATCCACGAAGCGAAGGCTGTGCTAGAGAGCATTCTGTTCGTTGCAGATGAGCCGGTGAGCACAGCGCGGTTGGCAAACACGCTCCAGGTGGAGCGTTCTGTGATCACGGAAGCGGCTCGATTGCTTGCCGAGGATTATTCCGGTCGGGGCATGCGCGTTCAGTACCAGGACGATGAGGTTCAGTTGGTCACCGCTCCGGAGATGGCGCCGTATGTTGAGAGGTTCCTGGGTCTTCAGTACTCGGGGAAGCTCTCGGCGGCCGCCCTGGAAACGCTAGCCATCGTAGCCTACCGACAGCCAATCACCACGCCCCAGGTAGAAGCGATCAGGGGCGTGGACTGCCAGGGAGTGTTGAAGAGCCTCGTCGCCCGGGGGCTCGTCGAGGTGGTAGATAGACTGGAGACAGCGGGAAGGCCGGTCGTC
>DATKVP010000035.1:0-7042 GCA_035530015.1 Anaerolineae bacterium
CCGAATGGCTTCTGGAGCACGGCGAAAGGATCTTGGGAGAAAATCACAATCCTCTCCCAGGCGTATTCATAGTTGGCAATGATCAGGAGCAGGGTGCTGCCGCCCACCATCGTGCTCACTATCAACTGGATCAAGTCGGCACCCGCGATGAAGAACATGGTGCCGGCGGCAGCGACGATGAGGATGGTTGTCCCGAAGTCGGGTTCCAGGATGATCAGACTGGCGATGAAGCCGATGAGGACGGCGAAGGGCACCAGGCCGTAAGTGACTTGTCTCAGTTTCTCCCCTTTGGAGGAGAGCCAGTGAGCTATGTACAGGACCATCGCCAGCTTGCAGATCTCACTGGGCTGGATGGAATCGCCTAGTATCCTGCGCCTGGAGCCGTAGACAGCTGGACCAGCCATCAGCACGTACACCAGTAATAGCACCGTCGTCACCATGAAGATGATGGAGAGTTTCTGCCACTTGTGGTACTCGACCCTCATCATGAGGACCATGATGTCGAGGCCCATCGCGGCGAAGACAGCCTGTCGGAGCAGGTAGTACGTGGGTTGATTCTTGTAGGCATACCCCAGCGTGAATGTGGTGCTGTAGACGACAATGAGCCCTATGAGGACGAGGGCAACGACGATGAGTATCAGCACGTAGTCCGGTCTCTGGCCTGTGCGGCTGCTTGTCTTAGGCATCGCTACCTCTTCCTTGCAGGATCTCGCGGTTGCGAGTCCTTAAGGTCGCGCACCAGGGATTTGAAATGGTCGCCTCTCTCGGCGAAATCCCTGTACATGTCGAAGCTCGTGCATGCAGGAGCCAGCAGGACAACGTCTCCGCTTTCTGCCGCCGTAGCTGCGACTCGCACGGCTTCGCCCAGGTCGGATGAACGGTGGATGGGTAGGGCTTGCCCTCTCCGTTTGCTCTGCGCTTGAAGGACGGCTTGCTCCAAGAGGGGAGCGGCTTCGCCAAACAGAATCAGGACCTTGACCTTGCTCAGAATGAGGTCCGCCAACGTCTCCAAGGGCAGGTGCTTCTCTCGTCCGCCTGCCAACAGAACGAGTGGATCCGCGAATGAGTCCAGAGCGGCCGCGGTTCTTTGCGGGGACGTAGCTATGGAGTCGTCGTAGTAGCGGACACCCCCGATCTCGGCCACCAGTTCCAGACGGTGTTCAACTCCAGCGAACGAGGTGACCGCCGTTCGCATCGCCTCCGGCGGTGCTCCCGCCGCGGCAGAGATGGCGCACGCTGCAAGCACGTTCTCCAGGTTGTGCACCCCAGGGAGTCTGATCTCCGAGACTTCGCACACTGTGTGCCTCTCATCTTCCCAGCGCACGGTTACTTGCCCGTTGTCCAGGAAGGCACCCCTCACCGATTCTTGATCCCGACTGAAGAACACGACCTGCCCAGGACAGAGGATCTCCAGCTCGCGGGTCCGCTGGTCGCCAGCGTTGAGCACAGCATAGTCATGTTCAGTCTGGAATCTCAGTATGTTTGTCTTCGCAGCGACATAGTCGTCCATCGACTGGTGGCGATCCAGGTGGTTGGGCGACAGGTTGAGCACTGCGGCGACATGGGGACTCTGGTCCAATACCTCCAGCTGGAAACTCGATAGCTCCATGACCACTGCGTCCTGGGGCTGTATTTGGTCCACAGTGCTTATGAGCGGAGAGCCGATGTTGCCTCCCACGAAGGCTCGGCGACCTTGCGCTTTCATGATCTCGCCCACCAGGCTAGTGGTTGTCGTCTTGCCGCTGCTGCCAGTGACACCGATGATCGGCGCAGGGCACAGACTGAAGAAGAGACTCGTCTCGCTGCTGAGGGCCACTCCTCGCCGTCGAGCCTCCAGGAGAATCGGTATGCCCTGCGGTACGCCCGGACTGACGAACATTACATCTGCCTCGAGGACTTCCTCGGGGTGTCCTCCCAACACATAGTGGATGGGCAGTCCAGCCAGATCGTTCGTGGAGCTCTTGAGTTGACTCTCTTCCTTGACGTCGGTGACCGTCACCTCAGCCCCCTGCCCGAGGAGAAACCTGGCCAGAGCAGTGCCTTCCCTGCCCAGCCCGATGATAGTTACCCTTTTCCCTTGATAGGCCATGACGTGTATAAGCTGACTCACAGCAAAGCCAGGGCGATGCCCAACATCGCTGCCAGGACGCTGATGAGCCAGAATCTCTGCACGATGTGCACCTCAGACCACCCCACGAGTTCGAAGTGATGGTGCAAGGGCGCCATTTTGAAAAGACGTTTCCCCCCGGTCAGTTTGAAGTACCAGACTTGCAGCAAAGAAGACGAGACCACAGCCACGAAGACGATGCCCACTATGGGGAGCAGCAACCACTGGCCCGTCATCATGGCCACGACTCCCAGTGTGCCGCCGATGGCCAGCGATCCGGTGTCTCCCATGAAGAGCTGGGCGGGAAAGGCGTTGTACCACAGAAAGGCCATGATCGCCCCGGTCATGGTGAAGCAGAAGACGACCAGATAGAGCTGCCCCTGGAGCAGAGCGATTACTCCAAAGGCCACGAAGGCCACGCCTGACGTGTTGCCAGCCAGGCCGTCTAGACCATCAGTGAGATTGACCGCATTGGTGATAGCCACGATAACAAACACAGCACACGGGAGATACCAAATGCCCAATGAGAACTTGGTCGGTATGGAGGGCAAGGCCAGGCTCTCCAGGCGGAATATGAAATGTAGAACGCAGGCCGCCCCGACTGCTATGGCGATCTGCCACGCCAGCTTATGGCGAGCGCTGAGGCCCCCTTTGCCACTGGTTGGCTCGCCAGCAGCGGCACGCCGGCTTCTCCGCAGGCCAACCCAGTCGTCTACGGCGCCGATCAGGGCGTAGGCCAGTGTGGTGCCAAGGGGAAGCAGCATCGATTCATGATGGATCAGATTGAACACGGCGGTCATGACGGCCACCGGCACGACGATGGCGATACCTCCCATAGTAGGTGTACCAGTTTTCAGTTGGTGGGAGACAGGTCCGTCGATGCGGATCTGTTCGCCGACACCATGAGCCTTCAAGTACTTCAGCAGGAACGATCCAAAAGGCAGTGCTATGAGGAACGTTGCCGCTCCCAGTGCGAGAGCAACGGCCATTATCTCTCTCCCAGTTGGGCGACTATGTCTTCCATGTGCATGGAGCGGGATCCCTTGATCAGAACGAGATCGCCAGCGGCCACCATAGCCAAGAGCAACTGCACGGCTTGCTCGTTGCCCTGGGCGAACATCACGTCACTTTCATCCATGCCGGCAGCGAACGCCTCGCGGCCAATGATGGCACCCAGCTCTCCGACGGTCACCAGCTTGTCCACCACCTCCGCTACACGGCACCCTACTTTGCGGTGCCCCTCCTCTGCGTATGATCCCAACTCCAGCATGTCCCCCAGCACGGCTATCTTCCGGCCCTTCAACTCGGCGAGCAGATTCAACGCAGCAAGGCTCGAGGCAGGGCTAGAGTTGTAGCTGTCATCTATGAGGGTGGAGCCTTTGACTCCCGGGGTGGCGAGTAGGCGCAGTTGTACCTCCATATCCCAGAGGCCGGCCACGATCTGGCCCCACGGTTGTCCCTCCAGGACCCCCACTGCCGCAGCCGCGAGTGCGGTATGCACACTGTGGCGGCCAAGCATGGGAATCTTGACGTGAAGGGTCTCACGACCGTAGTGCATGCGAAAGCGAACCCCCTCCAGTCCCCGGCTCTCGATGTGGCTGGCCCACAGGTCGTGGTCTGGGCTGAGGCCGTAATAGAAGACCCGTGCCTCAGTCAGCTCGGCCATAGCCCTCACCCTGGGATCATCCCCGTTGAGGATCGCTGTGCCATCGGGTGGAAGCGCTTCTACCAGTTCAGCCTTGGCCTGAGCTATGTGCTCCAAGGAGCCCAATCGTTCCAGGTGAGAGCGGGTCACGTTGGTCACAACTCCCACTTGAGGCAGGGCTATGTCGGCAAGTAGCGCGATTTCGCCCAGTGCATACATGCTGAACTCCAGCACCACTCTCTCATGCCTGTGATCCAGCTGTAGTAGCGTTAAGGGCAAACCTATCTCGTTGTTGTAGTTCTCCTCGCTCTTGAGAGTGGGGAAGCTCTTGCTCAGTACAGCGTGTATAGCCTCTTTGGTGGTCGTCTTACCCACGCTCCCGGTTATGCCTACTACTCGCACGTCGAACTGCTTACGGTGAAGCGCGGCGATGTCCTGAAGAGCCTTCAGCGCGTCTTCCACCAAGAGACAGAAGGGAGTCTCCAGCGGGCTGGGCAGGGCAGGGATCGGACGCAGGGTGGTGTCTACGATCTGCGGCGCTCCGTCCACTACAGTGTCAATGAGGGCGGCGTAAGCGCCTGATTGCAGGGCGCTGTTGACATACTTGTGACCGTCTTCCTTCTCTCCGCGGAGTGCGACGAAGAGGCTGGCCTGGCTGGCGAGTCGAGAATCGATCACCACGTCGCGAAAGGCCAGTTTCGCCGCTTGCTCATCGTCTATGGTTTGTCCGGTTATGGCTAGCCAGATCTCCGCCAGCGTAGGCATGGGGCCTCCTCGGGCCGGTGCGCTATGTCCTGGTGGTTCCGAACTCGTCGGGTGGTATGCCTAGATACAGGAAGAGCCGCTCTGCGATCCGCTCGAAGGCGGGAACTGCCACTACTGTGCCCCAGGGCGACTTGGTTGGCTTATCGATCTTGATCAGCACGACAAACTTCGGATCTCGAGCGGGGGCGTAGCCCACGAAGGAGGCAATGGTGTCAGAAGGGTGATAGCCGCCCGTGACGGGGATCTGCGATGTCCCCGTCTTTCCGGCTATGGCGTAGCCAGGTAGCTCCAGGTTCTCCTTCCCGGCCATTACTTCCACCAGCATTTCAGTGAGTTCCTCTGCTACCCAGGGGGAGATCACTTGCTGGCCGGACTGTGGGTGGAAGTCCTCGATGACCTGCCCATCCTCTTCGATCCGTTGCACGACGTAGGGCCTCGGCAATACTCCATCATTGGCCACGGCGGCAACGGCAGTGATCATCTGTATGGGGGTGACGGCGATGCCCTGACCGAAGGCGTTAGTGCCCAGGTCGCCCTCGCGCCAGTTGCCGTCCCCAGGGACCCGCATCAGTCCCTTGGATTCGTAGGGCAGGTCTATGGCCGTCGGTTGACCGAAGCCGAACCGGTTTACATAATCGTAGAACCTCTCAGGACCGAGGTTTGTGCTCAAGGTCGCTGCACCCACGTTGAGGGAGTATTTCAACAGGTCTGTCATGGTCGTGGTGCCGTAGGATTCTCTGTCCCAGTTGTAGATCAGGTGTCCGCCCACGAAGATCTGGCCCTGGTCGTAGTAGGTGGTGTGGCGGCCCACGACGCCAGCGTCCAAGGCGGCGGCCATGGTCACCACCTTGAACACGGACCCGGGCTCATAGGCTTCGCTGACCGCAGGGTTGAAGAATTGGTCCTCGCTGATCGGCAGATCCAGGTCGGGATTGGGATCGTAGCCAGGGTAACTAGCCATGGCCAGGATAGCACCCAACCGTGGATCCATGACGATGATCGTTCCTCTCTCCGCTGCCCACTCCTCTATGGTGTTCTTCAGTTCATCTTCGACCAATTGCTGTATGGTGCGATCTATGGTCAGTATGACGTCTTGACCGTCTCTAGGCAGCACAACGCTGCTCGATCCGATGCTGATACTGAGGTCGACGGTCTCGGCTGAGCCGCCCCATGAGCCTGCCTGGCCGCGGAGTTCACTGTTGTATGACTCTTCAACCCCGTAGAACGCGTCGTAGTCGATCTCATGGTCGTATGTCACGAAGCCCAGAAGATGGCAGGCGAGGTCCTTTTCCGGGTAGACGCGCTTTCTTGCCGCACTAATCCCCAGCGCACCGGCGTTCCATTCGTCCTTGATCTTCTCGACCTCCCTGGCCACGGCCAGGGGTGCGTCCCAAGCCAGTGAGACAGACGGCTGGTCTTTGCGCGAGAGCATCGTAGCCAGGGTATCTGGGTCCATGTCAAGGACAGCTGCCAGATCGACCGCCAGCCCCTCTGGATCTCCGATATCCCTGGGAGTCGCGTAGATCTCGAATTCGTATTCATCCAGCGCCAGGGCGAAGCCGTGACGGTCCAAGATGGCCCCCCGGAGTGCGGGTATGGGTACGTCGACCAGTTGCCAGCGCTGGCCGATGCTCTGCAGGTCGTCGTGACGCAGCACCTGCCAGTAGAACAGACGGCCAGCCAGGATGACGACCCCTGCAACTGTAGCCACCCATACCACCACGAGTCGTATCTTCGATGAGCCTCGCTCTTGCCAGTCAGATTCGATCATCGATTCGCAGATTCCGTGCTCGGGGCGCCGCTGCCTTACGGCGGGCCTCATTCAAGTGTAAGAGACGCATCATTGGAAGCAGTCAGTGATCTATGCTGATCCACGACTCAAACTGATCCACCAGGTCTCCGAGCCAGTCTCTGGACTGCGCCGGCTGCGGCGCCAACTGGCGGCGTTCAGACGTATGTGATGTTGTGGAGTCCTCACTGAGCGCGTTCTCTGTCGGCAAGCGTTCGACCACCAGGTACTCCACCACCTCGGGTTCCACGAATCCCAGCTCTTCGGCTCGAGCCCTTGTCCGGGACAGGGACTCCATAACGGCTATTTGCTTTCGAAGGTCGGCGTTCTCCTGTCTCCAGTACTCCCGTTCTCTGGTTAGCCTTGCGATCTTTAGGCCTGCTGCGGTGGTTTGGCTGGCTTGATTCAGATAGAAAGAGCCTATGAGAGAAGCCAGCACCAGCAACAGGAGCAAGAGGCCCATGGTTTTGCCGCTGAGTCCCCAGGCAGAGTACTTTCCAAGCCTGCTGGTGATTGTGCTCCTGGGGATGAACAGAGGATCGGTGTCCACGTCGGTCTCCCCCGGGTCTACACCCTCATGGCTACTCTGAGCTTCGCACTGCGAGAACGCGGATTCTGCGCCACTTCATTTGCTGATGGACGTACGGGTTTCTTGGTCAGGATCTGGAGCGTCCGCTTGTGGCCACATGTGCACACCACTATCTCCGGAGGGCAAAGGCAGTCGCGCGATTCTCTG
>DATKVP010000036.1:0-3278 GCA_035530015.1 Anaerolineae bacterium
GTTTATACTGATCTCTGTTCTCATGGTGGGAAGCCTCGGATGCTCGCTGGGTTCGCTCATCACCGGGGCGGCCCCGCCCACTGCCACACCGACCCTGGGCCTGGTCGCAACCTTCACCGCGACAGCCACCTATACCGCCACGTCCACTCCCACCGACACTCCCATAGCGACCGATACTCCTCCTCCGACGCCTACGGCTACCCTGCTTCCCACTGCGACACCCACGCCGCCATACGTCACCTACGTCGTGCAGACCGGCGACACGCTGAGCAGCATAGCCAGCCGATACGGCGTCACTGTGCAGGCTATCATGGAAGCCAACGGGCTGAGCAGCTCGATACTGAACATCGGGATGGAGCTCACCATCCCCTCGAGCGGGAGCTCTGTTTCGCCGCCGAACCCGACGTCGACCCAGACCGGAGCTGCCCCGACCTCCACCCGACAGCCCCCCCCGCCTCCACCTACGCCGACCACACCTCCAGCGACGGCCACGCAGCAGAGGTATCTATACGAATACGTGGACGGGACCATGCAGGCGCAAGAGAAGGGTTGCAGCGACTTGGGCGTGCAAGGAGTGATCCTGGACGCAGTGGGAAGGCCCATCACTGGCCAGGTGACCGTCAGGTGGCAGCTCAACGGCCATGTCGACTACTGGGTCACCGGCAACGCCATCGAGCAACCA
Source organism: Anaerolineae bacterium (assembly GCA_035530015.1). Taxonomy (GTDB): domain Bacteria; phylum Chloroflexota; class Anaerolineae; order UBA7937; family B3-Chlor; genus JAUVXJ01. Next base: position 683 of record DATKVP010000036.1, read on the forward strand.
GGGGTCTTCAAATTCGGGATCTTCCCAGGGCCCATCTACCACGGCACCAAGACCTCAACCGTTCAGATAGTCGAGAGCGAGGCCAATCCTTCGCCTCTGTCGGAGCCCCTGACCTGGCAGGTCCAGGATTGTCTTGAGGGTCCTGAGCAGTTCGTGAACGTCACCTTCCGCCACCGCTGACGGCTCAAATAGACAAGAAAGAGCCCGAAGTGCGGGCTCTTTTCGTTTGCGGTATGGCAACACCATTGAACGCGAACTCTACCCGTGCTTCAGACTCCAGTCATATGGTATCTCATCGGTGTCGTACGCCAGGCGGTACTCATCGGGCTCGTCGTAGTTGTATAGCTCGGTGGGCACGTTGACGATCAGAGCCACTCCCTCTCCGATCCCCTTGAACCCGTGTACCACCTCGGAAGGTATCTTGATCAGGCAAGGGTTCCGTTCTCCGATGAAGAACTCGTTTACCTCGCCGTAGGTCGGCGAACCCTCGCGACGATCATACAACACGACCTTCGACATCCCGTGGATACACGCGAAATGGTCAGTCTGAAGCTTGTGATAGTGCCAGCCCTTGACCACCCCCGGATAGGCCGCGGTCACGTACACCTGACCGAATGTCTCATACTCATCCCAATCGGAGCGCAGTATCTCCATCAGATAGCCGCGTTCGTCGGGCAAGAAACGCAACTGTCTGACCTTTACCCCTTCGATCACCATGTTTCTCCTTCACTACGAGCCTCTGAGCAGAATGAAGACCTCCACGAGCGCCAGGGCACTCAGCAGTAGCAGCGTGTTGATCCAATTGAGTGCCTGTCCCATGCGAAGCCACGAACAGAGCGTCAGGAACAAGGCAGCCAGCGCCCCTTCACGGAAAGACCTCTTGGCGTCGCTCCGGTAGGACTTCGCCGACGTGAAGCGGAAGTGCAAATAGTGCGCGAGCGGCGACAGCAGAGTCAGCAACCCCACGAACAGCAGGCCTAGAAAGAGCATGCGGTTGATGGCCAAGGACGGGTCCGTATACCAGATCACGTAGGCCAACGCCAGCCAAGTGGATACGCACACCACCCACGAAAGGGCCCATAGTCGCCGACCAGTTTCCATAGTCCTTTGCACCAAGAGAAGCATTCGATTATACAGCATCCAGCGTGTCGTGGCAATTGATAACTTGCCCTGGCTGTGGTATAATGCCCGCACAATGAAGTACGTCATCGGCCTAACGGGCAACATCGGCAGCGGCAAGAGCACCGTGCTCGGTATGCTACAGCAACTGGGGGCCAAGGTCGTAGACGCCGATGATCTGGTACACCAGGCGATGGCCAAGGATACCCCCGTGTGGCAGAGCCTGGTGGACACCTTCGGCCGGGCAATCCTGGACGAGCATGGTGACATTGATCGCCACAAAGTAGGCTCCATCGTCTTTGAGGATCCTGAGGCTTTGCGGCGTCTGGAGGAGATAGTCCACCCGGCCGTCGATGACCGGTTCTTCGAGTTCCTGAGGGACGCGGAGGAGCGGGTCCTGGTGGTGGAGGCTGTGAAACTGATCGAAAGCGGGTTGCACCGCGAACTCAACTCTCTGTGGCTGGTGACCTGCCCACCCGAGGAGCGTTTGCGCCGGCTCGTGGAGGGCAGGGGTGCAGACCCGGAGGATGTTCGAGAGCGACTGCAGGCCCAGCTGCCGGAGGAAGAACAGGCGCGGTGGGCCGACGTGGTCATAGACAACGCGGGAACCCTGGAACAGACCTGGGAGCACGTCAAAACCGAGTGGAACAAGATCGAGGAGCAGCTATGCCGTCCGGAGTGAACGTGCGCCGGGCCTCGCGACAGGATCTGGATTCGATCGCCGAAATCGTGCGCAAAGCCTCCCGAGCAGAAGCCGTTCCTGAAAAGAGCCCGCTGGAGGAAACCCTACTCGAATGGGCTTACTTCGTATCATCCACCAGCAAGATGATGGGCGTGGTTCGCTGGCAGGCCACCAACTTCGTTGCCTGCCTCAAGGACCTGTACGTGTACCCCCCTGTGCAACGTAGACGGATGGGCACCCCTTTGTTGCGGCGAGTGGAGGAGGAGGCCCAGTCATTGTCCTGCGAGGTAGCCCTGCTTCTCGCAGGCCGACAGCTCTCGTGGAGGGCCATGAAGTTCTATCGGACGCTGGGCTACGAGCGTGCGCAGGGCCAGGCGATGGCCCGCGCCTGGAGAGAAGTGATTGAGGAACAGAAGGACCCCGGCGCGATAGTACTGCTCAAGAGGTTGCCGCGGACTCCGTCATGATCCCGATGTTTGGAGAGCACTGAACGAAGCGATTTCACTCCACACAAGGAGGCTACAGACAGATGGCACAACTCAAGGAATTCGTAAACCTGCACCCCAATCTCGCGGCCTGGATTGCCCTGGCTCTGGGCATGGTCGTTTTGTTACTCATAGCGGTGCGACACGTGGGCCTTCTGCCGGGCCAGGTACTGGCACTGGTGGTGGTCACCATTCTGCTGGCAGGGTTGTGTGTCTGGATCATAAGCCTGGAGTAGACTGACCAGGCCCAGTCCTCCCAAGACAGCGTTCTGGTTGGGGGAGAGCGTATGCTCTCCCCCTCTTCTATTTC
>DATKVP010000037.1:0-2653 GCA_035530015.1 Anaerolineae bacterium
CCCAACGGCGCATCCCCTCGAACGCATCCACGTCGGTGAGGTCGTCCCCTGCATAGACGGCCGCCCTCACCGGGTGCCGCCTCAGAAGTCCAAAGAGAGCGGTACCCTTGTCGACACGGACAGAAGGCCTCAACTCCACCACGCGCCGGCCTTCTACTACTCTGACTCCCGTACCCCTGGTCAGGTCGTGCAGCACCGCCAGCACCTCGTCTCTGGCCTGGACCGGATCCTCGGTCAAGCGGTAGTGGATCGAGGCCCCGGCCCCCTTGTCTTCAAAGGCCAGCCCGGGCAGATTGAGTGCACGTTGCGCTGCCTCAAGGATGGATCTAATCATCGCCAGGTCTTTGGAGACGGATGGTTCGATGTGGCTTGTTCCATCCTGCCACCATTCGAGGCCGTGGTTGCCTAGATACACGACTCCCCCGATGCCTGTCAATCGGCGGACCTCCACCGCTGGTCTTCCCGAAAGGACCGCCACGAGCGGGAGCTTGTGGGTGAGTTGGGCTAGGAGGTCGCGGCACCTGGGGTGCACAGAAGCCAGCTCAGGAGTAGGGGCAATCTCACTGATCGTTCCATCGAAGTCAGTGGCCAGGGCGAGGGGCTGTGCGAGGAGGAGGTGATCGACGCCTTGGGCTAGGTCCATAGCGCGGTGCATCCTCTAGCCTGGCAGGAGCCGTGACAGATCCACGAGCTGATCATATAGCCAGTCGCTGACGGTGTGCTGCTCCACGCTGTCTCGCAGCTTGGCTGCCCGCTCCGTTCGCTCCTCCGGCGACATCACCAGTGCGCGGTGCAGGGCGTCCGCCGTTTGCACCACGTCGTAGGGGGAGACGATCAGGGCCCCTTCCCCCAGTTCCTCGGATGCTCCAGCGCTCTCCGACATGACGAGAACACCGTCGCGCTCATTGACTATCGGCCCCTCCTTGGCGACGAGGTTCATGCCGTCGATGATGGGATTCACTAACAGCACGTCGTAGAGTTGCATCGCGGCTATGGCGCGAGACCGATCCTCACCGACGATGAGGTCCACGGGCTGCCATCGTCGGTCGCCATACTTCAGGTTCAGGCGCTGGGCTGCGACGATCACCTCGTCCAGGTACTTCTGGTACTCCTCGATGCCAAGGCGCGACGGAACGAGCAGACCCAGCAGGCGCACATGGCCCAGGTGACGCGGATGGCGCTCGAACAGCAGATCGAGAGCCTGGAAGCCGCGCACGATGTTCTTGCTCGGGTCGATGCGATCAACGCGTACAATGGTCTGGTCACCGAGCCGGTCAAGGAGATGGCTGCGTTCTCTGCTGGTCCTGCGCGACTTTGCCACTCTGCGGAGCGACCTCACGTCCACTGAAATGGGGTAGGACCGCACGAACAGGGTCTTCCCGGCTCGCCTCACCGTGAGGGCTGAGTAGTCTACCTTTGCATCGGGCAGAAGGCTCTCGCAGGTCCGCAGGAAGCTCAGCGCATAGCGCCTGGTATGAAAGCCCAGGACGTCGTTACAGCACAGACTGGCAAGTATCTGTTCCCGGATGGCAGGCGGCAGGACCATCCAGTAGTCGGGACCGGGCCAGGGTATGTGGATGAAGTGGGAGAGTAAGCAGTCTTCGGAAACCAGGGGAGCCAGGGCTCCCGGGCAGAGGTATAGATGGTAGTCCTGCAAGACGATAATCGAGCATCTGCCGCCACTTGCTGCCTGCGCGGCGATGGCTTCAGCGAACGCCTGATTGATCTGCTGGTACCCTCGCCACGCAGCCCACACGTCATCGGTGAAGGTAGGGACACGCACCAAATCCCACATGTAGTGCTGGAGGAACCATAACAAGGGGTTGCTCACTGTGAAGTAGAATTGGTCATAAGACTCCTGCTCCGTGAGGACGAAGCGGACGCGGAAGTTGTAGTCCTTGGTGGAATACGGAATCAGGTCCCCCGGATGCTGTTTCGCCATTTCTCGATCAGCGGGCGTCATGGGGCTGCAGATCCAGATGGGATTTGCGTAGCGACTGATGGCGCTGACTGCGCTGACCATGCCGCCTGTGCCCCGGATGGAGCGCACTCTGCCCGACCGGGATTCCTCATAAGTCACGGGGCCGCGATTGGAGGCAATGATCAGGGAACGCTCCGCGAAGAGCCCGCGCACCAGCCGCCGCAGGCGTGCCCGACGGCTCCGAATGCTGGGCGGGTTCGTGGTGAGATCGCTCACGATTCACCTCCATCGAGTCGGGCACCTGGGAGCAGACTGGGTCACTGGTGCCGATTGTCATGACGCACTGCCTGCACGCTGCCTGCCTCCTCATCACTGTTCTCGCTGAGGCAGAACGGTAGCAGCGCGTCACTCGGGCTAGCGGGTCTGGATTGTCTATCGATACAGGTCTTCTATCATCTGCGCGTACTCCTGCTTGATGAAGTGTCTTCTGAGCTTGATGGTGGCCGTGAGTTCCGTTCCCACCCGGAGTTCCTGGGGCAGAATGGCGAAGGTGACGATCTCTTCCCAGGGTCTGATGCCGTTCTCGCGGGATACCCTTTCCCGTATCTCCCCTGCGATCAGTGCCCGAATGTCCTCGTTTCTCGACAGGGCAAGCCGTCCTGCTTCCGGGTCGTCCCTGGAATAATCCAGGTTGTGTTCGCGAGCGTAGCTCTCGAGGCTGTCCCACTCGGG
>DATKVP010000038.1:0-8535 GCA_035530015.1 Anaerolineae bacterium
GCTTCGCCCAGGAGGACCTCTCTGATCTCCTCAAAGTCGACTCTGTTGATTATCTCCCCAGCCCCGCTCTGAAGTAGCCGGCGGTATACCTCTACCACCAGCGGCTTGGCCAGTTCGCTATACGACCGAATCATGACGGTATCACCGTCGCCAGGTTGGGTACAGTGATCCACGAGGATCTTCGCTAGCTTTGTCACCCTCGGGTCAGCCATTACATCCCTCTCCTTTCCCGTTCGCGCCTCTGCCTCTCCGCCGGGATTTTAGCGCACTGCCCGATTCCTGTCAATGATTACCCGGCTCAGACTCCTACCCTGCGCCCTAGAGAGCACGCCTGTGCCATTCCGACGCGCCGCCAGCCACCACATAGCCACGGCCTGTGCTCGGCCCACCGGCTCCGCCCATCTGCCCAGGCGCTATCATCTCCTTGGTGCAGCCCCTGCTGTAGTAACGCTGAAGGGCTCAGTAGAATGCTACGTCTACCGGGTAGAGAGGCTGCACACAAAAGAAGATCGCCACGTAGCGGCTGCATTTCAGCCGCCGAGCGGCGATCGTTACCCGGTTCCGTCGTAAGGGCCGAGCCAATGTCCGCCAGCGCTCTTCGGTCGGCACGGGTCGTGCGCTGGGCGAACTTGCGCCCAGGCGGAAATGCCACGACTTGAGTGTCCGAGGCTCGCGGTCAACCGAGGGCCGCTGGTTGCGAATCCCGTCCCGTCGAGCTGGATCGCTCAGGCGTGCCCAGCTTCACCGAAGCGGAGTCTACGAACCTCGGCACACATCGCGCTGACTGGCCATGTGGCAGAGGCCCTCATTCTGATACCCAAGTGGCCACAGCGGTCAACGAGCGCGCGCAACCGCTCGGGGGAGCTCCCGACGACAGGCGGCTCGGCCCGGTCCTCACGTGGAAAGGAGAACCTTTCGAACCAGCCCTACGTAGGAACACCCCACCGAACGCGGTCTTAGCGGTTCTCGGCCCGCACTCCTTGTGCCCTGCCGAGGCCCTACGGGTAGGCTGCCTTGAGTTCCTTCTTGACCAACTCCTGGACCTCGCGCTGCAACTCGGGGTATCCCGCGTAGCCCAGCCTCTGTGCGAACCTGGTGACGGTCGCGGGATCCACGTCAAGGCGTTGGGAGAGCGCGGATCCGTTCATGAACGCTGCCTCGCGGTACTCCTGGGTCAGGAAGTCGGCGATCCTTTTTTGGTTCCTTCCAAGTCGAGCGTAGTGTTGTGCGATCCTTTCTCTGAACATGGTTACCCTCCTATTCTATTTGCTGCTATCAGCAGTGAATCGAGGGGAGGCCGACCCCGTCCAACCGGAGTCCTCAATAACAATTATAGTCCATCTAGTTGAATTGCGCAAATCGGCCCATTTCCCTCTCGAGAGACTACTTCGCACGGTCCTGCCGCCGCCGGAGCGCGGGCTCGCAGAGGTCCGGCATCGGGGTCCCTGGCCAATAGGGCTTGGGGGTGCCTCCACGGGCGCCATCCCCAGGAAGGCGGTGTGGCGCTCGCCCGACAGCTGACCAAGTTCGGCTAACAGTTGAGGCTACCAGGCTAGCCAGTCCGCACCCGGTGTCTTGAGCTTACCACATATCTGTTGCGCTCAGTATAGCGAGATAGTATAATGACCGCAAAATCAGGGCGGGTGAGCGTCTTATCCCATGAGAATCATGGTAGTCATGCCGACGTACAACGAGGCCGAGAATCTGGTACAGATCGTGGCGGAATTGATGACCCTGGAGCTGGATGGTCTGGAGATCCTGATCATAGATGACGACTCTCCCGACGGCACAGGGCAGATAGCGGAGGATCTGGCTAAGCAGTATCCGGATCGAGTCCATGTCATCCATCGCCAGCACAAGATGGGTCTGGGAACGGCGTACGTGACTGGCTTCCACTACGCTCTGGGCTCGGGTGCGGACTATGTGGTCCAGATGGATGCGGACTTCTCCCACTCTCCATCGTACATCCCGGTATTTCTGGACAAGATACAGGAATGCGACGTCGTGATAGGCTCTCGATACGTCGCCGACGGCCGAATCGATGAGCAATGGAGCCCGTGGCGCCGCTTCCTGAGCTGGGGGGCCAATGCCTATGCCCGTGTCATCACAGGGCTGCGGGTGCAAGACGCTACGGGGGGCTTCAGGTGTTTCCGCCGCGAGGCGCTGGCCGCGCTCGACCTCGATCGGATCCGCTCAGAGGGATATGCCTTTCAGATAGAGGTTGCCTACGCATGCCAGACCAAGGGTCTCCGCCTCGGCGAGGTTCCCATCTACTTTGAGGATCGTTCGATGGGGCTCTCGAAGATGAGTTGGTGGATCATACTGGAAGCCATGTGGCGCGTGTGGCAGATGAGATGGCGCTACCGAGGCGGCGAGAGTCACTTAGCAGGCGGGGTTAGTAGTTGATTCGCAGAGAGAGACTCTGGGACGCTCTCGTAGTCCTGGGCCTCTTGGTGCTCCCAATTCTCCTCTTCTGGCCTGTCAGTGTCGGCGGCAGAACCCTCATACCTTTTGACAACCTCTTTGCCCTGCCACCCTGGCAGGCGTACGCCGAGCGCATAGGGATCGGTGTACCGCACAACGAACTCCTGAATGACCTGCTACTGGAGAACTACGCCTGGAAAACCTTCATCCTCCAGGCCCTCCAGGATGGGCAAATGCCTCTCTGGAACCCGCACCTCTTTGCTGGGGTCCCGTTTTTGGCCGCGGGTCAGCATTCCGCTCTCTATCCACTCAGCGCCCTATTCTACATCCTGCCGATCACCCAAGCATATGGCTGGTTCACCATAGTCCATCTGTTTCTCGCAGCGCTGTTCATGCACATCTTCCTGCGCACGATTGGTGTGGGCAGGCTGGGTTCAACCATCGCTGGCATCACTTATGCCCTGAGCCTGTTCGTGATTGTGAGCGTGGATTTTCCCATGGTTGTCGCCGCCATCGCCTGGCTGCCCCTCGTGCTGGCGATGACGGAGATGGCCATCAGAAGTCAGGAAGCAGCGAAGGTCACCTCTTTGCCCATCCCTCAGCTGCTCGGGGGAGCGCTGGCCCTGGGCGTGCAATTCCTGGCTGGCCACGCCGAGATGTCCTACTACGTGGTCATCGTCACCGGTTTCTACGCCGCCTGCCGGCTGGGGCTCTTCTGGTGGCGAGAGAGAGCCACGAAACGCGCTCTGTCGCTGGCCGTGCTGCTGGGGGCCATGGTGGCGCTCGGGGCGAGCCTGGCCTCGGTGCAGTTGATCCCCTTCCTGGAACTCGCGCGGGTCAACTTCCGGCAGGGGTCCGCCAGCTACCGCGAGATCATCGACTGGGCCTATCCTCTGCGGCAAGTGATAACGTTCGCTATCCCCGATTTCTTTGGCAACCCCAGCCACCATGGCTACTTCGACGTGGTCGCGCGCCAGTGGACCCCGGTCACTCAGAACATCCACGGACAGGCGATCAGCACGATATTCTGGGGGATCAAGAACTACGTCGAGGCCGGCAGCTATGTGGGACTCCTTCCCATACTGCTGGCGATTGTGGCGGTACTGAGGCGGAGAGGGCGCTACGTCTGGATCTTCACTTGCCTGGCAGGACTCTCCTTCCTGTTGAGCTTTGGCTTTCCCCTGTATGCACTTCTCTACCACTTGCTGCCAGGCTACAGCCAGCTGCACACGCCCTTCCGCTGGGTGTTCCCCTACACCGTGAGCATGGCTGTACTGGCAGGACTGGGAGCAGATGCCCTGGGCGAAACTATGGGGGCGCCGAGTGGTCCACGACTTCGTGCCCTGTGTGTGCGCATACTTGGGTGGCTGGCCATTGCCGTGGGAGGCATCGGTCTTGGCGCTTCCGTATTTGTGCTACTGCTACCTGAGCACTTCGTCCCCCTGGCCGACCATCTACTGGTCAGGTCCGACCTGGCTCAGGGGGCCTTCCCAAGCTCCCAGGCTTTTCTCTCCTACCAGTGGCCCAACCTTCTCTTCTTCAGCCTGTGTCTCGTGGCCTCGGGGGCTGTCCTGAGGTTGAGTAGCTGTCGGATCACTCTCCCCGGGCGACTGCGCGCGTACCCCATATGGAAGCCCCTGGCCGTTGGCGTCCTCAGCCTTGATCTGCTCATCGTGGCCTCAGGTTTCAATACTGCTGCCGACCCGCGCCTGGGAGAGTTCACTCCCCCATCGGTGGAGTTCCTCCGTACCGATGATGAACTGTATCGTCTGACGTCCTTCAACGCAGGGGGCGAGAAGACCTTCAACTCTAACGTGGGAATGTACTACGGCCTGGACGACATCAGGGGGTACGACTCCATCATCCCCAGGCAGTATGCGGATTTCATGGGCTTGATCGAGGAGCAGGGCGAGTTGATCTACAATCGGATCGCACCCCTGTATAAGTATGACTCCCTCGACTCCGCACTGCTGGACCTTCTCAACGTCAAGTACGTGCTGACCACACAGCACATCCCCAACCCCGGATACACTCTCGTCTACGACGATGAGCTGCGCATCTATCGTAACGATGACTATCTGCCCCGGGCCTTCGTCGTCTACGAAGCACAGGTCATAGAAGACGAGGAAGCTCTTCTGGCAAGCGTAGGCGCCATGGATCCCCGGGAGCGCATCCTGCTGAGTGAAAGACCTCCGGAGGAGTACCTGGCAACCGCCCCCGTAGCCGAGGATGAGCCAGAAGCCGAGGCCCACGTGCGGGAGTATGGCATCAACCAGGTAGTCGTCGACGCGGAACTTCGGCACGCAGGATGGCTCGTGCTGTCTGACAGCTACTTCCCCGGCTGGAAAGCCTTGCTCCAGCTCGACGATGGAAGCGAACAGGAATTGGAGATCTACCGGGCTGACTACAACTTCCGCGCTGTGCACCTCGGCCCCGGCCCCAACGTGGTGCGCTTCCGATACAGCCCCATGTCCTTCAAGCTGGGCGTCTACGCCAGTTTCATGGCCCTGGTCGTCGTCCTCTCCGTCGCAGGCTTCTGGTTATGGGGGCGGTTGTATCGCGAGCAAGAGGGGGACCCCGTCATCAAGCGCGTCGTCAAGAACAGTATGACGCCCATGGCGACATCCTTCCTCAACAAGCTCATCGACACCGCCTTCGCCATGCTCATGCTCCGCATCCTGGGGCCTGCGGGGGCAGGCAAGTACGGCTTCGCGGTGGTCGTGTTTGTGTTCCTGGAGATAGTAACCAACTTCGGACTCAACACGCTGTTGACTAGAGAGGTATCCAAGGACCGCACTCAAGCCAATCGCTACCTCAGCAACACCGCTATCCTGCGACTGATCATCTTGCTGGCCATCATGCCCATCGTGTTCCTTTTCCTGTTTGCCTGGCGAAGCTTCTTTGCCCTGGCGGACGACACCACCCTGACCATTCTCCTTTTGACGCTCAGCCTAATCCCGGGCAGCATCTCAGCCGCTCTCACCTCCGTTTTCCTGGCCTATGAAAAGATGGAGTACCCTGCTGCTATCACCACTGTCACGACCATCATCAGGGTCAGCCTGGGGGTGGTGGTCCTGCTGATGGGTCTGGGCATTGTCGGTCTTGCGGCCACGTCCATCGTGACCAACATCATTACGGCCTCGATTCTGCTCTACCTGCTCCTGAGGATGCTTCTGCGCCCCAGGCTGGAGTTCGATGCGGGCTTCAACCGTGAGATGGTGGGCACTTCGTATCCGCTGATGCTCAACCACTTGCTCGCCACCCTCTTCTGGCGCGTCGACGTAACGCTCCTGCAACCCATGAAGGGCGATGCTGTCGTCGGCTGGTACACCACAGCGTATCGCTTCCTCGACGCGCTGAACATCATACCTGCGACTCTCACGGCCGCCATCTTCCCGGTCATGTCGCGGTATGCCAAGGATGCCAGGGACACCCTGGTGCGCACGTACATCATCTCACTCAAAGTGCTGATCATCGTCAGCCTGCCTGTGGCCCTGCTGACCACCTTCTACGCCGAATTGATCATCCTCGTCGTGGGCGGACAGGCGTATCTGCCACATGCAGCCATCGCCTTGCGGCTCCTCATCTGGTCCATTCCCCTCGGCTTCATCAACAGCGTGACTCAGTACGTGCTCATTGCCATCGACAAGCAACGCTTCCTCACGGGGGCTTTCGTCATCGGCTCCAGCTTCAATCTGGTCGCGAATCTGCTCCTCATTCCGGCGTTCGGATACCAGGCTGCGGCGATTACCACGATTGTGTCGGAGTTTGTGCTCCTAGTGCCCTTCTACTACGGAGTGCGAAAGCACCTCGCTGCCATCCCCTGGGTAGGTCTGGTATGGCGGCCGCTGATCAGCACCCTGCTCACGGGTGCCCTGGTCTGGCTTCTCCGTGATATCTCCTTTCTGCTGCTCATTCCCCTCGCGCTGGCAGCCTACGTCGGGTCCTTGGTAGTGACAGGCACGTTTACGGAGGAAGACATCGCTTTGATGCGGCGATTGCTCCCGGCCAGGCTGCGCCGCCAGCCACCATCGACCGACGAAGAGCCGTAAGGATCCCCGGGAGTGGCTGTGCAAGCAGCCTGCCGCGCCCCAAAGACCTTCCCGTATCGCCTCAAGCTCGTCCACCCTTGCTGTCAGATTCACCCCTTTGCTATAATCCTCGTCCAGGAGGCATGACCATGGTGGAACGAGCGTACGTGGAGTCCATAAGCCAACACGAGGACCAGGAAGTAACGATCAAGGGCTGGCTGTACAACAAGACAGACAAGGGAAAGCTCCAGTTCCTGCTGGTGCGAGACGGCACGGGTCTCATCCAGGCCGTTGCTTTTCAGGATGACATCTCAGCAGAGGCGTTTGAGGCCGCCCAGAAGGCCACTCAGGAGTCCTCGCTGGTGGCCACCGGTATCGTCAGGGCGGACAAGAGAGCGCCCGGCGGCTATGAACTGTCGCTGAGCGATCTCCAGATCGTTCAACTTGCTGAACCCTACCCCATCACGCCCAAGGACCACGGCGTGACCTTCCTGATGGATCATCGGCATCTTTGGCTCCGCTCGTCTCGACAGCATGCCATCCTCAAGATCAGAGCTGAGGTCATACGCGCCTGCCGTGACTACTTCGACAACAACGGATTCATCCTCGTCGACACCCCGATCTTGACCCCGGCGGCGTGCGAAGGGACCAGCACGCTGTTCGAAACCGACTACTTCGGGGACTCCGCCTATCTCGCCCAGAGCGGCCAACTGTACAGCGAGGCCAGCATCGCCTCACTGGGGAAGGTGTACTGCTTCGGCCCCACCTTCCGCGCCGAGAAGTCCAAGACCAGGCGCCACCTGCTGGAGTTCTGGATGATCGAGCCCGAGATGGCCTTCGCCGATCTGGACGACTGTATGGAACTCGCCGAGGGGTTCGTCACCTACATCGTGCAGACCGTTCTGGAGCGGCAGAAGGCACAACTGGAAGTGCTCGAGAGAGACACCACACTCCTCGAGAAGGTGGAAGCTCCCTTTCCACGTATCACGTACGACGATGCAGTAGAGATCCTGCACAAGAAGGGCATGGACTTCGAATGGGGTGGTGACTTCGGGTCCCCCGACGAGACGGCACTCGCCGAGGAATGGAATAAACCGGTGCTGGTCCACCGTTTTCCGACGCAGTGCAAGGCCTTCTACATGGAGCCCGATGGGACTCGCCCCGAGTTGTCGCTGTCCGTGGATTGTCTTGCCCCCGAGGGGTATGGAGAAATCATTGGTGGCGGACAGCGTATCGCTGACCACGAGCTCTTGCTGAAGCGCATACGAGAGCACAGTCTGCCTGAGGAGGCTTTTCGCTGGTATCTCGATCTCAGGCGCTACGGTTCCACACCCCACTCGGGATTCGGCCTGGGCATCGAGCGCACGGTCGCCTGGATATGCGGGCTGGAGCACATCCGGGAGACGATTCCCTTCCCACGTATGGTGCATCGTCTCTATCCCTGAGGCGAGAGGCATGGGCATAAGACGCCGCCGCTATCTCCGAATTGTGTTCTTTCTTTCGCGGCTGCTCATCTCCCTGTTCTGGTGGGAGCTCATTCTGGGCCGGTTCCTCTCGCGGGGTCTGGCTCAGCGAAGCGCAGCGCAGCGGCGCCGAAGGTGGGCGGCGAGTTTCCGCGAGTTGGCGGTCCAGATGGGCGGCGTGCTGATCAAGCTGGGCCAGTTCCTCAGCTCTCGCGCCGACGTCATGCCACCCGAGATCACCAGGGAACTGGCAGCGCTACAAGACGAGGTTCCCCCCGACCCCTTCCCACCCATCAAGAAGCTCATAGAAGAAGAGCTGGGAGCGCCCATCGACGATCTCTTTCAGCGCTTCGTTGAGGAGCCCCAGTCGGGTGCATCTCTGGGCCAGACCTACTACGCGTGGCTGCCCGATGGCGACCCCGTGATCGTCAAGGCACAGAGACCGGAGATCGAAGTACTGGTAACCACGGACCTGTCGGCGATAAGACGGGCCATTGGCTTCATCAAGTGGTACCCTGCGCTGCGTCGCAGGGTGAACCTGGACGCGCTCCTTGACGAGTTCAGCCGGGTCACCTTCGGTGAGTTGGACTACGTCGCCGAGGGACACAACGCTGAGC
>DATKVP010000039.1:0-7554 GCA_035530015.1 Anaerolineae bacterium
GTTCTCACCGGCGAAGAGTATGTCGCCCTCAGCGAAGCCCTCGGCCAGTTCGGGGTACGCGCCCTCGAAACAGTGACTCCCCAGCTCCTCTGGGTCCGTGAGACTGAGGTACCGCCCGGCGACGATCTGGTCGGTGTCCACATTGTCTCCCACCTTCCAAGCTTTGCCCTTGAACGCTTTCAACCCGCCACCTCCTGGGGATGAGCCAGCCTGCCGACGACAGCGGAGGCCGCGGCGACCGCGGGTGAGGCAAGATATACCTCGCTCTCGGGGTGTCCCATACGCCCTACGAAGTTGCGGTTGGTGGTGGAGACGGCCCTCTCGCCTGCTGCCAGGACACCCATGTGCCCACCGAAGCAGGGCCCACAGGTCGGAGTGCTCACCGCGCCGCCAGCCTCGACGAAAATCTCCAGCAGACCCTCTCTCAGCGCCTGGACATAGGTCTTCTGAGTGGCGGGGATGACGATCAGGCGCACGCCTCTCGCCACGCTTCTGCCGCGCAGAATGCCCGCCGCCACCCGCAGGTCCTCGATCCGCCCATTGGTACAGGAGCCGATGATGGCGGCGCCTATCTCGATGTCGACTCCATCCTGCACCGGTCTGACGTTGTCCGGAGAGAAGGGGAAGGCCACCTGAGGCTCAAGCCCTTGACACTCAAACTCGAACGTGGCTGCATAACGCGCATCGGGATCGCTGCGCAGCGCTTCGTACGGCCGGGAGGTCTTGCCCCGCAAGTACTTGGCGGTCTGGTCATCGGGGGCGACGATCCCGTTCTTGGCCCCCGCTTCCACAGCCATGTTGCATATGGTGAAGCGGCCACTCACGTCCAGCTTCTCTATCATCGGACCGCAGAACTCCAAGGCCTTGTAGATAGCGCCCGCCACGCCAAGCCTGCCCAGCGTGTGCAGGATCAGATCCTTGCCTGAAGTCCACCTGCCGAGTTCGCCCCTATAGTACAGACGCAATGACTCGGGAACCCTGAGCCATGTCTCCCCCAAAGCCATGGCAGCAGCAATGTCGGTGCTGCCCATGCCCGTGGCGAAAGCACCCAGTGCTCCGTACGTTGTCGTGTGCGAGTCAGCACCGAGGATTACCGATCCGGGGAGGATCAGACCTTCCTCCGGAAGTAGGGCATGGCAGACACCTGACTGCCCACACCCTGGTTCGAAGTAGTGCAACAGCTCATGCTGGTGTGCGAAGTCGCGCACCATCTTGATCCGGTCAGCCGCCGCAATGTTCGATGCAGGGGCGAAGTGATCGCTCACCGCTATCACTTTTTCCCGATCAAAAACGGTCGGTGCACCCATGCGCTCGAACTCGAGGATGCTCAGAGGCAAGGTCACGTCGTGGCCCATCACCACATCGACCTTGACCCTCACTATGTCGCCGGCCTCGACCATCTCGCGTCCGGCCGCCCTCGCCAGGATCTTCTCGGTGATGGTCAACCCCACAAAGAACGCTCCGTCTTTGCCCGTAGCGGGATCACAGACTCTCCCTGCTGAAGCCAGGCCCCTCAGAGAGATGACTACTCGGCTTGCCCCCCGAGTCTGCCACGCTCCGGGCCACCATATCAACGACCAGGCTACTCATTGATGGGATCATTGTTGTCTGTAGGAAGCTCTTCGCCCCGACTTCCAATTATACTCCGTTCCCTCCAGTTGTCAAGCACTTGTTGTGCCATGTGGGACATTATTACAATTACCGAGAACCAGCCCCCTCCAGCGCCGACTTGTTCAGTCTGTGGAGACAGAGTTGTACAATAGACAAACAAAGCTTGACATTGTTGAAAGGTTATAGTATAATCTAGCCAGATTGGGCTATGGCAGTTCCGGGCCAAATTCAGACCAAGAGACCCTCAGGGAACGACCTCTCGTTTTGGAAACGGCGCCCCACCGCCGCTCCCTTGTCTTGCCTGAGACCAACGGCATGACCCCCACTCCTTGCGGATGGCGCCGCTTTCACGGTCTCTGCTCTGTGGGCAAAACCACTCGACCTGTGGGTCCCAACAGATGTCACCGGAGGCATTCCAGCTAATGAAGACAGACTCTCTCAAAGGCAGAGACTTCCTGACCACAGCCGATTTCAATCGCGAGGAGATTGAGACCATCATCGACGTCGCCCTCGACTTGAAGAAGAGGTTTGCCATCCGCGAGCCTCACCGGCTTCTGCAAGACATGACGTTGTTCATGATCTTCTATGGCATGTCCCTGCGAACCAGGAACAGCTTTGAGGCAGGCATGACCCAGCTTGGAGGACACGCTCACTATCTGTCACCCGGCGAGATCTACACTCCCTCCCTCGACGATGCGGTACGAGAGTATAGAACAGAGAGCGTGGCCGATGTATCCCGCGTGCTCAGCAGGATGGGCCATGGTATTGCCATTCGCTGTTTTGGCCAGGCGGTCAACTGGGTCTATGGAGCGGGCCAGGAGGTACTGGAAGGCTTTGCCAGATGGTCAGACATCCCTGTAATCAACATGGAGTCGGGCATGTACCATCCATGCCAGGGGATGGCTGACATACTGACCATGAAAGAGAAGCTTGGCCAGCTGGAAGGCAAGAAGTTCGTCATGAGCTGGGCCTACTCACCACGCTCGCAGAAGCCGCTCAGTGTGGCACATAGTGCATCGTTGCTCACCAGCCTCATGGGGATGGATGTGACTCTGGCCTATCCAGAGGGATTCGATCTCGACTCCGCCGTCATGGACAAGGTGCGAGCCAACGCGGAGAGGTATGGTGGATCAATCGAAATCGTCCACGACATGAAGAAGGCGGCTCGAGGAGCGGATATCATCTATGCTAAGAACTGGACTTGCCGCCACCTCTTCCCTCCAGAGACGGACGCTCCCAGGCCCGAAGAGGCTCAGAAGCTCTTTGAGGCCAACCGTCACTGGATCTGCGACGAAGAGACGATGGCACTGGCCAACAAGAACGCTTTCTATATGCACTGCCTCCCGGCTGACCGCAATTTCGAGGTCACCAGCGCAGTGATGGATGGACCACAATCAGCCGTCTTCGATCAGGCCGAGAACCGTTTGCATTCACAGAAAGCCGTCATGGCCCTCACCATGGGCTAGTCGGTACCGCCGAGCTTCGGCGAAAAAAGGGGAGGTACGAGACATGCCGATTCAATCCGTAGACAGAGCGATAGCGATCCTGAATGCCTTTGGCATCGACGAGGCTCAACTGGGAGTGACAGAGCTGAGTCACAGGCTGGGTCTCCACAAGAGCACGGTTCACCGCCTCCTCGCCTCTCTGCAGAAGGGAGGCCTGGTGGAGCGAGACCCTCGCAACCGCAAGTACAGTCTGGGCATCCGGTTGATCGAGCTTGCTGGGACAATGCTCAACAGTCGCAACGTCCCTCAAGTCGTGCGGCCCTATCTCCACTACATTGCGGATGCCGTTGAGGAACTCACCTACCTGGCCTACCGGGTGGGAGACGAGGTACTCAACATCGAGCAGGTACCGGGTCCCCACCTGGTGCAGTCAGTGGGTTGGCAAGGCCGACGCACTCCTCTGCACTGCACTTCCGCAGGCAAGATCTTCATGGCCTACATGCCAGAGACGGAAGTGGAGCGAGTGATCGAGAAGGGGCTGCCTCGCCTCACGCCGAGGACCGTCACCGACCCGGCCGACTTGCGCTATCAGTTGGAGCGCGTGCGTGAACAGGGCTACGCCACGTCCTTTGAAGAACTAGAGGAGGGCACCAACGCCATCGCCGTGCCCATCACGAGCCCCAATGACGAAGTTGTCGCCGCCATCGGGGTAGTAGGGCCCTCCTATCGTTTCACGCCGGAAAGATCGATGAGCCATCTGGACGTGATCAGGAGTGTGGCCCGAGAGGTCTCCCATAGACTGGGAAACTCCCTCTTCAAGCCCTGACCTGTTGCCACTCCAAACGACGAGACTTCGATGGCTCGGAATGAGCCGGCTGATTCCCCCTTCACCGAGAATACCAGGAAAGGAACAACTGACGTGCGGGTGGCGGGAAGATATGCAATCACGATGGGATCGAAAGGCGTCGTCACCGATCCCCTCATTGAGATAGAGGGCCATCGCATAAAGAGCATCGACAGCAAGCCAGGTTCAGACGCGGATATCCGGGTAGACGGCATCATCCTGCCCGGCCTCATCAGCACCCACACACATTTGCATGGCCTGGTTGCCTATGGTCACCCGATTCCGCCTCCCGCTGGGTTTTGGCCGTTCCTCAAAGAATGGTGGTGGCCGTTGGTGGAGGACCTGCTCACGGCGGAGGACGTGGAGAGCCTTGCGGCCTACGCAGCACTCCTGCACTTGAAGTCGGGGTACACGTGTTTCTGCGATGTGATGGAGGCACCCTACGCAGCAGCTGGCTTCATGATGAGGGAAGCTCAGGCCATCGCTGCCACGGGGGCTCGCGCGCTCGTATCCAACGAAGCTACCGAGCGGGCTGGTTCCGAGATCGCAGAGAAGCTGCTTGACGAGAACGCTGCGATTCTGTACCTCAAGGGCCGCGTCCAGGGACTGATGAGTGTGCACACCACCTTCTCGTGCAGCGGAGACTACATACGCAAGGCCAAGGACATCGCGCGCGAGAAAAGCGCGCTCTTCCAACTTCATCTATCAGAGGGAACCTACCACGTCCAGGACACTCAGGAACGCTTCGGGAAGAGACCGGTTCCCTACCTAGATGACCTGGGAGTGCTGGACGAGATGACCATCGCCTCGCAGAGTGTGCATCTGGAAGAGGAAGAGATAGCGATCCTGGCGGAGAGAAAGGTTAGTGTCTCCCACAATCCCATCTCTAACATGGAGATTGGCACCGGGGCTGCGCCGGTGGCACAGATGCTGAAGAGTGGAGTAAACGTCACTCTGGGTGACGACGGGTTCGTCAGAGCTTTCGACCCCTTCGTCAACATGAGCACCACTTTCTTGTTGCACGCCCTGACCACAGGAGGTGGCGATGTGGGCGCGCAGGATGTTCTCTCCTTCCTGACCACCAATGCTGCCCGTGCTCTGCGACTGGAGGCTGGCGCTATCGAGGAGGGCAATCTGGCAGACCTGGTGTTGTTAGAAGACAACTCACCCGCGCCTCTGATCCCTGAGAACACCATCTACCACACGGTCCTGGGCGCCGCCTCAGGAGACGTGAGGGCAGTCATTGTGGACGGCCAGGTGGTCATAGACGGGGGCGTTGCTCAGCTGGTGGATGAGGAGCGACTCAAGAGCAGAGCGATGCACACCATTCGCAGACTCTGGACAGGGAGTGCATAGACCCGAGGTAGAAGCAAGGAGATTTTGAGCATGAGTGGAAGGACCAATGCCGCACGACTCTCCCCGGAGGAAAGGCTGAAGAGCTTCGAGGAGATAGAGAAGACCCTGACGCCCGTACAGGCTACCATCGAGGCCTCCCGGTGCCTGATGTGTGAAGACCCGCCGTGCAGCAAAGGGTGTCCAGCAGGAATAGATATCCGCGGCTTTGTCCGCAAGATCAGATTCAACAATCCCTGGGGCGCAGTCAGGGTGCTGCGAGAGGCGAACATCTTCTCAGGCGTATGTGGTAGAGTGTGCCCCACCGACGCCCTGTGCGAAGAGCAATGTCGAAGCCAAGTCCTGACAGAGCCCATCAACATCGGCGCCTTGCAGAGGTTCCTCACCGAGTTCGAGGCGGAGCGTGGAGCCAGGACGAGAGTTGTCGCCGAGAAGCTTCCGCACAGAGTGGCCGTCGTCGGTGGCGGAGCAGCCGGACTGGCTGCTGCCAACGAACTGGCTCTCCTGGGATACACGGTCACCGTCTTCGAGGCGTCGTCCCAGCTGGGCGGGGCGATGACCGCTGCCATCCCCTCTTTCAAGCTCCCCAACAGCGCCGTCGAAACAGAAACAGATCTCATCAGGAGACTAGGTGTCGAGTTCAAGCTGAACACAGCTCTCAGCGAGGACTTGACCATAGATGATCTCTTTGAGCAGGGATACGAAGCCATCTTCGTCGCCATCGGCCTCCAGAAACCCTTTACCTTGGGCGTGGAGGGCGAGAACCTCGAGGGCGTCTACTCTGCCCTGGACCTGCTGGCAGAGGCCAACGGACTGCGCGCCTCGAAACCGGTCAAGGTGGGTAGGAGAGTCGTGGTCGTTGGCGGTGGAAGCGTGGCCGTGAACGTCGCTTGCTCGGCCCTGAGAATGGGCGCCCAGAGGGCAACGCTCGTGTGCCTCGAGGCACCAGATGAGATGCCTGCCTTTGCCGAGGACGTGGAACTGGCATGGGAGGAGGGCATCGAATTCGTGACCAGGATCAGGCCCGTTAGATTCCTTCAAAACGGAAAGGGCAGCGTCGCCGGATTCGAGGGCGTACGCATCGAATGGAAAGAGCCAGACAGATTCGTCCCCGAGAACGCGATTGACGTGAAGGGCTCGGCCTTGACATTGCCTTGCGACACCGCAATCGTGGCCATCGGACAAGGCCCCGACGACAACGCCATCAAACAGTTTCAGAGCCTCGAGACCAACGTCAGGGGCTATCTGCTCGTGGACGAGGACACTCTGATGACCTCGCGCCCCGGGGTATTCGCCGGTGGAGACGTGCTGCACAACCCCATCTCCCGGACCGTTGTTCAGGCCGTGGCGTATGGAAAACGAGCGGCCCACTCCATTCACGACTACCTGAGCAAAGCCAATCAGTAGAGGGAGTACGAGAATGTACCAGGAACCCAAAGTAGACCTGTCCGTTGAGTACTGTGGCATCCGATTTGAGAACCCCTTCGTTCTCTCCTCTGCGCCACCCTCGGACAGCTACGAGATGGTCAGAAGAGCTTTCCAGGCCGGCTGGGCTGGAGCCATCATGAAGACCACTTCCGTCGAGAGCTACCAGGTTGACATCGCCTACCCCATCATGACTAGCATGGACTACGAGGAGAAGAAGGCAATCGCCCTGGGGAACATAGACAACATCTCCGAGTGGCACATGGACGTCATGGAAGTTGCCGTCCGTAGGCTCAAGGACGAATTCCCCAGCAAGGTGGTGGGTCTCAGCCTGTGGGGCACCACCAACGAGAAGCACTGGGAGGAGCTTACCAAGCGATCTATAGACGTGGGGGCCGATCTGGTGGAGGTCAGCATGTCCTGTCCCACCGACTCCCCCTTCGCCAGAGCCTCGCTGATGGTGGGCCAAGTACCCGACGATGTGAAGAGGGTGCTTGGCTGGGTAAAGAAGTACTCCGGCAACATGCCGGTGGTCGCCAAGCTGACCTCGCAGGTCACAGACATCACTGAGATTGTCGAAGCGGTAGAGGCAGCGGGCGGAGATGGGGTGTGCGCCAGCGATACCGTCCACGGGTTGTTGGGGATTGACCTGAGTACGTTCATCCCGAACCCCAACATCAACGGCAAGTCGACGTTCTGCGGCGTTAGCGGACCAGTGGTCAAGCCCATCACGCTGAGGACACTGGCCATGATCGCCAAGCGTTCAGACATCCCGTTGGCAGCGAGCGGTGGGGCAACCACCTGGCAGGATTGCGCGGAGTACATGCTGGTTGGGGCATCAACCGTCCAGTTCTGCACGGCCGTGATGCACTACGG
>DATKVP010000040.1:0-12907 GCA_035530015.1 Anaerolineae bacterium
GTTCGAGTCCTATCTCGCCCACTGTCTTTGTATGTTTGCCACGTGTGGGTGACATAGTCATGCCCAAGAAGCGATACACCGGTACCGAGTGGTGGATCAGCCACATACGGTGGGCATTGCTGGTTGCCCTCCTCCTCATCAGTTTCCAGGATCCCGCTCAACGACCCAGGATTCTCCCCGTCATTGCGGTTTTGTTTGCGGGGGCGATCTACAGCCTGGCTCTGGTCCTCCTGCTCTACTTCAAGCGCTCGTTCCGTCGCATGGACGAGGTGACTCTGGGTCTCGACACCTTGCTCTTGGTGACTCTCGCCTATGTCTCAGCCCAACCCTCCTACTTCCTCTTCTGCCTATTCCCCATCATCGTGTCTGCTGTCAAGTTCGGCCTCGAGATCAGTCTCCTCGTCGCCAGCCTAGTAGCCGCAGCATACAGCGGTTTCGTCTTTTTCGTGCAACCCTGGCTCGTCGCAGGCCAGACCATGGCGACCACCACCATCAGTATCCTGACTCTGTTCGTCACGGCCATCGCGACGAGCCTTCTGGAGCCAAAGGTAGGACAAGTCCCGGCGACAGAGGAGGAACACGAAATCCCTCCGAGCGCCGCCTATCGTGAGCGGTTCCGAGCCATCTATGAAATGACGGGAGAGCTGATCAGTTCGCTCAACTACCAGCTGGTCCTTGAAAAGATGCTGGATGCCGGCCTTGCCGAGTACAAGGAAGGCGCACAACAGAGCCTCCAGAAACCAGTAAGCATGGTCCTCTTCTTCGACGAAGAGCAGGATGGTCTGTACGTTGCGGCGTCCCGCAATCTCAGCAAGACCGATGAAATGAAGCAGATAGACGGCAAGTCTGGCCTCATAGGTCATGTACTATCCAGAGGTGAGCCGGCAAGTAGCAGCCGGCCTACGGCGGATAGCGGGTTGTCGAGCCTCCGCGCCGTACGCCGTTGCCGCTCGGTGCTGTGCGTTCCTCTCAGGGCTGGTCTGGACCTGTACGGAGTCGCGCTTTTCGCCAGCCCCGAGCCCGAGGCCTACGGCGATGCGTACATGGAACTTATCACAGCCTTCTGCAATCAGGCTAGCATTGCCATGCAGAACGCGGAGTTGTATCATAATCTGCAAGAGGAGAGGAAGAGGATCCTCTTCAGCGACGAGGAACTGCGAAAGCAACTAGCACGCGAACTACACGACGGTCCGACCCAAAGCATTGCTTCAATCGCCATGCGTCTAGACTTCATCCGAACCCTCCTGGAATCAGACCCCGTCAAAGCCAGGCAGGAACTGGACAAGCTGGAGAGGCTGGCGGGACAAGCGGTCAAGGAAGTGCGCACGATGCTGTTCACTATGCGGCCCATGGTTCTCGAGACCCAGGGACTTGCCGCGGCGCTCGAGCAGTATGCAGACCGCATCAAGCAGACCGAGAACATCCACGTCCACGTTGGTGCGGAGGGGCTGGAGGCTCGGCCAGCACCACTGGTGGAGGGGGCAACTTTCTTCATCCTTGAGGAGGCCATCAATAACGCCAAGAAGCACGCCGATCCGCAGCACATCTGGGTGAACCTCGAAAGCCACAATGGCGAACTCTTCGCCCAAGTGAGGGACGATGGTCAGGGCTTTGATATCTCAGAGGTGGAGCGTTCCTACGAGGCGCGAAGCAGCTTGGGGCTGATCAACATGCGTGAACGGGCAAGACTCATCAACGGGCGGCTGACCATAGAGTCAAAGCCACTGCAAGGAACAACAGTGACGCTCACCGCGCCGATGAGCGGCCAGGAGGAGCCCCGCTAGTGCCGTTTCGCCCACCCTTCCCAGTCGATCATCCACCGGCAGCACATGTCTAACCTCGAACTACTGCAAGCCCTGTTTGACTACAGAGTAGAGCTGGTCCTCTGGGTGCTGGGTTCCGTCCTCATCTACGGCCTCACTGTCAATGTCGTCCAACGCCTTCGCCGCACCTCCTCCGGTCGCCTCGGTCGTTACGTGGCAGCGCTGGAGGGCTGGCCCCACGGCCCGTGGCTGTCTCAGGTTCTGCGCTTCGGGTACTACCTGGGCATCCCCTATTTGGCTCTCACGCGGGGAATCACCAGCCCGGTCCTGATGGGAATGTGGGGTAGGCACTGGTTCCGCCCGGGCTGGAATGGGGAGCTCGCTTTCGGAGCCACGCTCGGTCTGGGGGCGCTCCTCCTTCTGCTGTGGAGTTGGCGCCACTTCCTGCTGATCACCGCGGGCATGGACCAGGGCACACCCACACCACACTATGCATTCCAACGCAGGATTCTGGGAGTTCCGTGGGGGTGGGGGCTGATCGTGCTCGACGTCCTCTATCTGGAGATGCACTGGGCGTTCTACCGCAGCGCCGCCATCCGTTCTCTCGGGGACTACTACGGAGTGTTTGCCGGCTTTCTGCTCATCCTCGCGGAGTGGGGACTCAATCCGAGAATCCGACACGATCTCGGCCTCGCCAGGCGCAACGGGGAAACCATGACTACCATGGCCATAGCCTTCACCATCAGCATCGTTTACTACTTCACGGCCAATGTGTGGATGTGCATGGTAATCCACCTGGTTATTCAGTTTGGGCTGCTGGCCCTCGTGGCGATCTCCCGCGGACTATTGGATCACGAAGGAGAGCACAACTAGGACAGCAAACAATGCGCCCGCGATGATCGCTATCCTCTTTAGATCATCGTAGACGTAGGCGTATTGACTACCGAGCTGTGCAGCCGAACTCGCCCCAGGTTTGCCGGCCTTGTTTTCAATTGTCTCCCTGGGGAGGGCACTGGATCCCGCCCCCGCAACCTTCTTGGCCGTTGATCTGCGCCGTGCACGACGTGTTTTCCTAGCCATTCTCCGTTTCTTCCTCTACCTTATTGGTTGGCAAGCTCAGCGATGATCACAAGTCGCTGGGTGTCGATCATGTAGGGGTAGCAGGTGATGAGCGTGAGGGTGGCGTTTGGAGTGGGCTCAAGCAGGCTGACCTCCGCGGGCTCGACCACCATCTTCGCCGCCACCAGGTAGCTGTAGGGTGTGTCACCCGCATAGACAATTACCTCATTGCCGATGTTGAGATCCTCGAGATACCTGAATATCTCTCCATACACATCATTGTGTCCAGATACGACCACGTTCCCTCTCTCGCCTGGGTTCGCCGAGCCGATGCGATGGCCTGCCCCCATCTTCAATTCCTCCCACCCATCCCCCTCGACCACGGGTACGTCGATCTCAATTGCCGGAATGATGATCCTCGATGCCTGTCGAGGCCCGGGGGTAGGAATGGGAATGGAAGCTCCTGGTTCCACCAGGTGACGAAGCTGATCAGGCACCGTGCCCTCTGACCCCGGAGGTAGACTGCCGCCAGGCAGCACCGTCGCCGGAGTGGCAACAGGCGTGGCTCCCCGCTCGGGTTCCAGAGCCTCAGCAACCTCCTTGTTCAAAACGCGCAGGCTGGAGAGAGTACTGAAAACCACGAAGATGAGTCCCACCAGAGCGGCCAATTCCAGGAGAAGGAGCAACCTGTCGCGCAGCCTGGTGAAACCCCTCCGCCAGATGGGTTTGTTCGCCCTCGACAACACGGAAACAGCACCATCCACGGCACTGGTTTCCGGGATGATCTTCACCGCCTTGAACGATGGGGCTTGGTGCCCAACCGCACCCTGCATCGAGGTCGCGCGGGTCCTGGACTCTGGCGCTGCGTGCGATCCCGATCTTCCTTCCCCGTCTTTCGTACCGCTGGTCTCGCGACTACGCCTGCTTGTCACTTCGCAGATATCAGCGAACGCATCAGGTTCCTGAGTCTCACCATCGGCAACCCGCCGAAAACGCTTGAGCGCCCGGGCGCGCCGCTTTTCCGCCAGGACCTCCTCCAACTCCTCTATGGTCGCATCATCGAGTGGAGAATCGTCACTCATCACGCAATCCTCTGGAGACCTACCCCGCAAGCTACCCCTGCGTCTTATGTAAAATTATATCAAGAGTCGGAGAATAGTCAAGCGAAGGTCACCAGACCGTACGGAGTCCCTGCAAGCCAGAGTGGCATGGTGGTCAAGACGACATGCTTTGGAGCCCGGAGGCCAGTCTGGCCGCCACCATCTTCCGCAGGTAAGTCACATCCTCTACACGCAACAGCCAGGTCATTATGCCATAGGTCAGCAACCCCAGACAGCCCCCGGACAGCACGACGAGAAGCTCGCCCCAGGTTGCGGAGACCGCTGCCAATCGGGTCAACCAGGGTATGCTGATCAAGACCGCTACGCCGGTCACCGCGGAAGCGATGATCACCTTGGCAGATGACTTGCCTAGCCCCTGATCTCGAAGGCCATCGAAGTACCGGTGGGCCAGATAGAGCATGATCAAGGCGTGGCTGCTCAACTGGACCGAGTTCGCCAGCACCAATCCCAGCATGCCCAGCGGAGTGATCAACGTCAGTGCGACTATCAGGTACGTGAGGACTCCTAGCACGCCCACCAGCACGGGGGTCCTGGTATCCTTCCTGGCATAGAACGCGAATATGAGAAGCTGGTCTATGGCCGCGAAGGGGAGCCCGATGAGGTATAGGCGCAGGGCCTGGACGGTACGCACTGTGTCGTAGGGTTTGAAAGCCCCGTGCTCAAAGAGAAGAGCTACAACGGGGGTGGCCAGGATCAGGAGTCCAGCAGTCGCCGGTACGATGAGTAGTATGACGACGCGAAGACCCATGCCCAGGGTCCTGCGAAAGCGAGCCATGTCGGCTGACGAGGCCAACCGGGAGAGAGAAGGTAGCACTGCCGTGGAGACGGCCACCGCCACGAGCCCCAGAGGGAACTGGATGAGCGTCGTGGCGTTCTGCATCCAGGCAATGCTCTGTTCCCCGGTGCGCGATGCGAGGTTTCGGTCAATGCCGATGCCCACCTGACTCACGATGAGGCCCAGCGCCACAGGAAGGTACAGGCCGCCCATGCGCCTCAGCCCGGGGTGTCGTAGATCCAGGGAGAAGGAGAGCCCCATGTCGCGAAGCCCCGGCAACTGGATCGCCAGTTGGAGAATGGAGCCTAGCAGCACCCCCAGCGATAGACTGGCGATACCCACCCTGTCTCCGAAGAACAAGGCCATCAGTACGATCCCAGCGTTGAAAACACTGGCCCCAAAAGCCGGATAGACAAAGCGCTTGTCGGCGTACAGCAGCCCGGCCGCCGCTCCGGATAGGCCAAAGAATAGCACAGCAGGCAAAATCAGGCGCATGAGTCTGGTGGTCTCAGAGAGAAGGTGTGAATCGAAACCTCCCCCCAGCAGCCAGGCCACGCCAGGAGCAGCGATTTCCAGGATCAGGACCACGGCGGAGAACACAACGGCAACGAGGGTGAACAGAGCGCTGACCAGCCGACAGAGCTCCTCCCGCTTGTCGGGAGTCAGGTAGTCGCTGAACACAGGTACCAGAGCCGCGCTGATCATGCCCCCGATGAGCAGATCGTAGATCATCGTGGGCACTATCGAAGCGACTCGAAAGGCACTGACCATGCCCGTGGCGCCAAAGAGGTGCGAGATCACGGTCTCGCGCACGAGTCCCAGGGAGCGACTGCTGACGTTGCCGAGGGCCAAAATGAGAGCGGCCTGAGCGATGTCCCCGCCCTCGCCACCCACTGGCAGGCCGTGATTGTCCGGCGCCTCAGCCACAGGCGCCCTGTCGCGGCTCACTCGACCTCCCCCACACAACCGGCCCGGATAGCAGAAACGAGGTCGCTCGTGGAGCGCTCTGGAACGAGCCGAGCGAGATAGACGCGCCCTCCATATTCGGCCACGCTTTGCGCTTCAGGCAGATCCTCGACCCGGTAGTCCCCTCCTTTAACGTAGACATCTGGTCTCAGCGACTGTACCAGCCGCTCCGCCGTCCTTTCGCTGAACATGACCACCAGGTCGACGCACTCCAGAGAGTGCAGTATCTCCGCCCGATCCTCTTGCGACAGGTAGGGACGTCCAGGTCCCTTGACACGTCGGGTGGACTGATCGTCGTTCAAGCCCACGATCAGCAAGTCACCCTGCTCCCTGGCTTCCTTGAGATAGCGGACGTGCCCCACGTGCAGGAGATCGAAGCAGCCGTTGGTGAGAACCACTCTCCTGCCCTGAGATGCCGCTTCGTTGCGCAACTCACAGGCTTCTGCCAGCGAGACCACTGCCCCACTCATTCTCGTCTCTCTCTCCATAGCGGACCAGACAATTCTACAGTGTTCGTAACCTTGCGGCAAGCCCATGCCCCACTGCGCGCTGACGGTAGACCGCGAGGTGCAGACATCGTTGCACGAACTGCGGGGCTGGCCGGTAGCTTACCCTCTCTGAGCTGTGATATAATGTGCGCGTGATTGGTGATCATCACCAGGGGAGTTCGACCCGGAGAAAGCTGGCCCTTGCTGTCCTGGTTAGCGGTCTCATATTGACCTGTTTGCTCGCCGCGGCGCTGTTCTCCGCGTGGCCCATGGGCACACTCGCTGCTATCCTGCAGCCCACTTCCACCCCGACTTCCACCTCCACCGCGACACCGACTCACGAACCAACCTTCACCCCCCAACCCACCGCGACCCAAGCGCCCACCCCGACGCCGACTGTGGTGGAACCCCAACCTCACCAATGGCTGGCCCGCCCATTCGGCGGCGACGATGGGAACGAGCCGAGCCGTTTCTATCCCTATGGTTCCACCGCAAGAGGGAAGTACCGCGTCCATCGCGGGGCTGATTTCCCAAACCCCTCAGGCACCCCGGTGTTCTCCGCTGGCAAGGGGCGGGTCATCGTTGCCGGCAACGACTACCGAGTCATACATGGCGAGCGTGTGGGATTCTACGGTCAGATGGTCGTCGTGCAACTCGAACAACCCTATCGCGGTCAGAAGGTCTACGTGCTCTACGGCCATCTCTCCAAGGTGCATGTTCGCTTCCTCCAGGAAGTCAATGAAGGAGATCCGATCGGAGAAGTAGGTATGACCGGGGTTGCCATAGGCCCTCATCTGCACCTGGAAGTGAGGGTAGGTCAGAACAGCTATGAGCACACCAGGAATCCTGAGCTCTGGCTGCGCCCTCTCCCCGAGAAGGGCACCCTAGTTGGTCTCCTGGTTGACGGGCAGGGTCAGCCGATCCCTGAGCAGTCTTTGACTCTGTACCGAAGTGATGCTCCTGACCGACGCTGGCAAGATGCAACGACGTATCCCTCAAGCGAGGTCAACCCCGACAACGAATGGCAGGAGAACTTCGCACTGGGTGACGTACCGGCGGGACAGTACATTCTCAAGACGTACGTGAACGGGCGTCTCTCTACGAAAGAGTTCACCGTCGGCGAAGGCGAGATCGTCCGCGTCACCATTGAGGCCAGCTAGTCACAGCCGCGTCCGGTACCCACAGCGCTCAGGCCTGAGACCAAGAAGCTCTGTCGACAGTGCGGTGCCAGACTCAACGAGCCTACATAAACCGCTTGCAGATCACAGCAACGAACTGGCCATCCACGTGCACCACCCTGCCTGCGGCTCCCCCAAGGCTAGCGCGGCGCGAGATGGCGCAGTTCGACCGTGTGCATGAGTTGCCTCAGTGCGCTCAGCAGACTTGTGACTCAGGCCATTTCACGGATAATGGGCGGCTGCTGACTGAGATCGAGCGCACGAGCGGAGAGTTGTCGGCTGAGACGGCCAGTGCTCAGGAGACCGGAAAAGCGGCACAGCATGCCCACCGCCGCTACGAGCGCGTCGTCAACCACGATTTGCCGGCCGAAACCTTGCAATTGGCCCTTGTTGATGATACACTAGACGCTGGCCCCGGTTGAGGCCTCCTACCACACGGTTCAGATCGCGAACCGGCCGCTCACCCGAGGAGACCCATGGTGACGCATGCATTCTACCGCAAGTGGCGGCCCCGAACCTTCAACGAAGTCGTGGGCCAGGAACACGTCACGCAGACCCTGCGGAATGCCGTGAGAAGTTCCCGCATCGTCCACGCCTACCTGTTCAGCGGGCCGAGAGGAACTGGCAAGACCTCTACGGCGCGGATCCTGGCGAAGGCGGCCAATTGCCTTGCCGAGAGCGATAGCAGACCATGCAACGCCTGCGAAACGTGTCAGGCCATTGACGAGGGCAGGGCCATTGATCTGATCGAGATAGATGCTGCCTCGCACACGGGCGTCGATGACATAAGAGACCTGCGGGACAAGATCAGCTTCTCGCCCTCTGTGGCAAGATACAAATGCTACATCATCGACGAAGTGCACATGCTTTCCCCCTCGGCCTTCAATGCCCTGCTCAAGACCTTGGAAGAACCCCCGCCGCATGCCATCCTGGTCCTTGCCACTACCGAGCCGCACAAGATACCGGTAACCGTTCTCTCGCGGTGCCAGCGCTTCGATTTCCGCCCCATCCCGATCCGAGCCATGATCGACCGCCTGCGAGAGATCGCCCTGCGCGAGGAGCTGGAAGTCCACGAGGGCGCACTGGAACTCATCGCGCGCCAGTCCACGGGAAGCATGCGTGACGCGGAGAGCTATCTCGATCAGTTGGCCTCGTACGGAGGGTCTGAGATCACATTGGAGCAGGTGCACAGCATGCTGGGCACTACCTCTTCCGAGGCGGTGAAGGACCTGGTGGATCATCTGGCGACTCGAGACGTGGCTGCGGGGCTGAGCAAGATAGGTCACGCCATAGCCGACGGCGCGGATCCACGCCAACTGAACAAAGAGTTGCTGGGCTACCTCCGTGGTCTCCTGCTTCTGAAGACGACTCAGCGTGGCCCTTCGGATATCACCGAAGAACAGCAAAGAGAGATGGCGCGTCAAGCGGAGCTCTTCTCGCTCGACAGGCTGGTACTCACCATCAAGGTCTTCATTCAGGCTGCCCTGGAAGTGAAGGGCTCATCCCAACCCCAGCTACCCCTGGAACTGGCCTTCGTGGAGACCATCATCGGCACCGAGACAGACGATACGCCTCGCCCCGCAACATCTGCTGCTTCGCCAACCAAGGCATCGGCCGTCGCTGAGCCTCCAATCACGACGGCGCCCGCCGAGACCCCCTCAAAGCCGATTGCCAGCCCGCCGACGTCAGAGTCCGAACCACGTGACGAGACAGTCCAAAAAAAACAACCTCGGCCCGCCCGGGCAGGCACTATTGACGGCTTGGAAGGCTTGCAGGATGCATGGAGCGACATTGTGGCGGACATCAATCGTGCCAGCAAGCGCGTCGCGGCGATAGCCCGGGATTGTCCACCCGTAATCCTCGAAAACGATATGATCACTCTCTGTGCCCGCTCGCACTTTCACAAGCAGGAGCTGGAGTCTACTCAGGCCAAGCAGATTCTGGGACAGGTGGTCAGCGAGGCGCTCGGAAAGCAGTGCCGCGTCAGATGCGTCATGACCCCTGAAACGCCCAACCGAGATGATGTCGAGAAGAATCTCCAGCAGCTGGCCGAGGATCCCATTATCAAGGCCGGACTGGAACTGGGAGGCAAGATTGGCACAGTGCAGTGAACGGGCCTCGAATACCCCAATGGCGATGAGTCGCACGGCGCTGGATAGTCTGCCTTGGCTTGCGGACCACCTTCGTGTTATCCTGCGGGGTCATGGTCCCAGGAAGGAGTAAGCATAGTGGCCAGAAGAAAGAAGTCTCAATTCAAGAGCCAGCCCGGAGGTACGATGAAACAGATCCAGGAACTACAATCCAAAGTGCTGGAGACGCAAGAAGCCCTGGGAGAACAGACGGTGACTGTTTCCGTCGGCGGTGGCACGGTCACTGTCGTCATGACAGGACACCACAAACTCCAATCCATTACTGTCTCCCCTGATGTGATCGACCCCGAGGACCCAGAGATGCTGCAGGATCTCATCATCGCGGCCGTAAATGAGGCCTCCGACAAGGCCAGCGAACTTGCGACCCAGAGTCTGGCAAGCCTCACAGGTGGATTGGGGATACCAGGCTTGATGTAGCATGAGATCAGTCCCGCGATCCGTCGAGCGCCTAATCGAGGAGCTGAACCGCCTGCCCGGCATCGGCCCGAAGACCGCCTCACGATTGACTTTCTACCTGCTTCGCTCCCCACAGGGTCAAGTCCAGGCCCTGGCCAAGGCCATAGGCGAGCTGCAAGAGATGGTCGTCACCTGCTCGGTCTGCTTTAACATAGCCGAATCAAGTCCCTGCCCCATCTGCGGCGACAATCAGCGAGACCACAGCGTGCTCTGCGTAGTCGAGGAACCACTGGATGTCCTTGCCGTGGAACGCACAGGGGAGTACGATGGCTTGTACCACGTTCTCCACGGCGCTATCTCGCCCATTGAAGGCGTGGGGCCCGAGAACCTGAGGATCGCGGAGCTTGTAGAGCGTCTCCACAGCAATCCGGTCCACGAAGTCATCCTCGCCACAAATCCGAATCTCGAGGGTGAGTCCACAGCCATGTACATCTCTCGACAACTGGCATCCCTGGATGTCCTAGTCACCCGGCTGGCCCATGGCCTGCCCATGGGTGGCGACCTGGAATACGCAGACGAAGTGACCCTGACCAGGGCGCTGGAGGGCAGACGAGAGATCTAGTTGATACCATTATGCCCGCAGGGAGACAGCTAGCGCCTGCGGGCTTGTGAGCATGAGGGGAGGACCAGTTGGGAGAACTCGGCCAACTACTACGTGAGGCCCGCGAGAAAAAAGGTCTGTCCATCGCACAGGTCGAAGAGGACACCAGGATACGACGGGCGCAGATAGAGGCCCTCGAACAGGATGACCGCACCAAGCTTCCGTCGGGCATCTACCGCAAGGGCCTCCTCCAAAGCTACGCTCAGTACTTGGGGCTAGACCTCAAGGAGATCGCTGCTTTGAAGGGCCCGGAGGAAGAGCGCGCCGTCCCCGTTCCGATTGTGGCCGAGGGCTTCGAACCGCCGAAAGGTATGGCCATCACATCATGGCTGTTTATAGACATTTTCCTGGGAATCCTGATCGTGGCATCCGCCTTCGTCGTTGGATCCCTTGCCTACAACCGCTGGGCACCAAGTTTGCCGGCGTCATCCTCCACCCCGACTCGAGGTGCCAGCCTGGCCTCGCCGGTGATACAGTTCACCCCCACGGACACTCCCGCACCCACTATTACGCCAACCCAGATACCCTCAGGGCGGCTGCAACTGGACGTCCAGATAACTGCTCGGACATGGTTAGAAGTTGCCGTGGACGCTGAACCCGCCTTTCGCGGACTGATCGAAGCAGGCACCAACTGGTCGTGGTTCGCCGAGGATAGTATCGCCATGCACGTGGGCAACGCAGGCGGGCTTCTCGTGACCCTCAATGGGGAAGAACTGGGACCCCTCGGAGGGCAAGACCAGGTGGTTGACATAGAGTGGACCTGGGAGAACCTCAACGCCACACCTGAGCCTGTCCCTGGACCCGGCACGCCTGTCATCACCAGCACGGTTACCGTGACCCCGAGCCCGGGTCCCTAGCGGGCCACCGATGCGCTTCTATCTCCTTTCTCTGGGCTGTCCCAAGAACCTCGTGGAATCCGAGGGAATGCGCGAGTTGCTTCTCGCCGCGGGTCACCAGCCTGCGTCCGAGCCCGGACAGGCAGATATCCTCGTCGTCAACACCTGTGGATTCATCGACATCGCCAGAGAGGAATCCCTGGAGGCTCTCAGGGAACTGGCTGAGGACAAGCGCCCTGGCCAGTACCTGGTAGCCGCTGGTTGTATGGCCGAGCGCTACGGGTCGGCAATGGCCGACATGGCCCCTGCTCTGGACGGGATCTTAGGCACGAGACGCTGGACTGACATAAACACCCTCGTCGCCGCCCTCACAGCCGACGACAAAAGGGACGTACCCTGCCAACTACCGCAGCCGGATCCCGAGCGCACTCCGGTCCACCCACTCCCTCGACGCTGTCCGGGGCTGGCCACAGCGTACGTCAAGATCGCCGAGGGCTGCGATGCACCATGCGCTTTCTGCGCCATCCCCCAGATCAAAGGGCCGTTTCGCAGCAAACCCAGAGAGGCTGTCCTCTCTGAGGTCCACGAACTCGTGCGGCAGGGAGTCAAGGAGATCATCTTCATTGCCCAGGACACTACCGCCTACGGCATGGATTGGGGAGACGACAACGCCCTTCCAGCACTCATCGAGAGCATCCTGGCTGATGTGCCCAGCCTGCCGTGGCTGCGTCTGATGTACACATACCCTCAGCGCATTACCCCTCGGCTCGCGGAGACCATGGCCTCTCACTCCCAAGTCCTTCACTATCTCGACCTGCCGCTGCAACATGCCCATCCATCGGTCCTGCGTCGTATGAATCGGCCTCACGAAGTCAGCCGCATCCGCTCGGTGATAGCCGACCTGCGCCAGCTCATGCCGGACATCGCGCTGCGTACCTCCTTCATCGTGGGATATCCCGGGGAAACAGAGCAGGAGTTCCAGACACTGCTGGATTTCATGAGTGAGATCGCGTTCGACAGGGTAGGCATCTTCGCCTACTCTCCGGAGGAGGGGACCCGGGCGGCCCTGTTGCCGGGGCAGACCCCAGACGAGGTCAAGGGGCAGCGGTATGAGCGCGCGATGGCCCTGCAACAAGGGATCTCTCTGGAGAAGAATAAGCAGCTCATTGGCCAGCGGCTGGAGATTCTGATCGAGGGCGCAGGAGACGGCATCAGCGTGGGTCGCTCCTATCGAGATGCCCCGGAGGTCGACGGCATGGTAGTTGTGCAGGAAGAACTGCCCGTAAACGAGTTCGCCTCCGTGCACATCACGGAGGCGTTGGAGTATGACCTCGTCGGCCGCCCCGAATGACGAAGTCGCGCAACCGTCAGGCAGTTCAATCGAAGAGCGCCGTGCTGAGATACCTCTCCCCTGTATCCGGCAGGATGACCACCACTAGCTGTCCTTGACTCTCGGGTCTCTTCGCGACTTCCAGTGCTACGAAGGCGGCCGCGCCCGAGGAGATGCCCGCCAG
>DATKVP010000041.1:0-8986 GCA_035530015.1 Anaerolineae bacterium
GCGAAGGCCACCGCATCGTCGGTCAGGATGGAGTTGCCCAGCCCCAGAACGAGAGTCTTCACCGGCTCCTCTCCGCGCCACCCCGTAGAGTGGGCACGCCGCGACAGTCAGGTGGCGGCGTGCCCGTGCAAGGTGCAGGCCGTGTGGTGGTTCCCCAAGCGCCTCAGTCTATGCCTTGACTCAGCCGCTCGATGAGTTGACCGGCGTCATTCAGGATTCTGACCTCCAAAGGCATTCGTCCCGGCAGGGCATGAGTGGCACAGCTCATGCAGGGATCGTACGCCCGGAAGGCCATCTCCACCATGTTCAGGAGCCCTTCGCTGATCACCTCGCCCTTCTTGATCAGCCCCTGTGCTGCCTGCCTGATGGAGGTGGACATGGGGGCTATGTTGTTCGTCGTGCCCACTATG
The DNA here is from genome assembly GCA_035530015.1 of Anaerolineae bacterium. Taxonomy (GTDB): domain Bacteria; phylum Chloroflexota; class Anaerolineae; order UBA7937; family B3-Chlor; genus JAUVXJ01. The sequence continues at coordinate 411 of DATKVP010000041.1, forward strand.
AGATTGCAGCTGGTCACGAGTCCTTGCTCGTCTGTGACATAGTGATGGGTCAGTGTACCGCGAGGCGCCTCGACGATGCCCACACCCTCGGTGGGCGTCTCGGTGGGGATGGTCCGCACGTTCGGATCGGTAATCTCGGGATCCGTTGCCAGCTCCAGCAGGCGCTCGGCAGCGTACAGAAGCTCGATGATGCGCGCCCAATGCGTGGTCAGTGTTTGATGCACCGGCTTGCCGCCCAGAGTCTCGTACATGCGCTCATACTCGGCCTGAGCCAAAGGGGTAGCCATGCCCTCAGCCGCGTTCAGCCGCGACAACGGGGTGGCCTGGTAGACCCCGCTGTCCTTGCCGCCTGTGAAGCCCTTCCAGCCAACCTTCTTCAGATAGGGTATCTTGACGTAGGTCCAGGGCTCGACCCGCTCGGCGATGTTGTCCAGGTACTCATGAGGAGCGTACTTGACCAGCTCGCCCCCCTCGGGGTCCACGACCCGCACCAGACCGTCGTAGAAGTTCACCCGGTTATTGTCATCCACCAAACCCATGTAGTAGGTGGGGAGAGCAAAGACATCGCCGAGAATCAGGTCCACGTACTCCTGGTTCCCGAGTACAAGGTCGTCAAAGAGTTGAATCGTGAACTGGGCGAAGTCCACCATCCAGCGGGCGCTCTCCTCGACATGCACTCGCTCCTCCGCGCCCAGGGACTTGCTCATCCCGCCAGGGATGGCGCAAATGGGATGCACAGTCCTGGCACCGAGCATCTTCACTATGTCCAGGGCGCGGGCCCGCGCCTCGACGACCTTACCTGCTACCTCCACCCCTACCTTGCCGATCACGCCCAGGATGTTGCGTACGGCAGGATCCGCATCTGGTCCCATGACGAAATCAGGTCCGCCCAGGATGTAGAAGTGAGTGGCATGGTCGCCCACGTAGAAGGCGCTGTAGAACAACTCCCTCAACTTCTTGCCCGCCGAGGGTGGTTCGACGTGGTAGACGGCATCACAGGCCTTGGCCGAGGCCAAAAGATGCGCCTCTGGACAGACCCCGCAGATGCGCGATGTGATGCGCGGCAACTCCTCCACTGGCCGGCCCTGACAGAACTTCTCGAATCCCCGTAGTTCAGGGATCACCAGATAGGCGTTGGCCACTTCGCCGTCCTCATCCAGGAAGATGTCGATTCTGCCATGCCCCTCCAGGCGGGTTATGGGATCTATGCTGATCTTCTTCATAAGCCAACTCCCCCTATGAAACACAGGCATCCGACCGCTGTCCGTCGGGCACACATATCACAATCCTCTACTGAGTTCTGCTGCGGCGCAGAAGCGAACCGGCCAGGCCGAAGCGATAGAAGGTGCCGATGGGGTCCGCGATCTGCGAGACGATCCGTTCCGCTTCCTCCTCGGTGTCTGCGTCCACAACCGAGGCCACCGCGCTGAGCAGTTTGGCTCCCTGGTCCACCACCCCCGGCGGCGGGCCGTAGCAGCCTCGACAGGGCAAGTTCGCTGTAGGGCACAAAGCCCCGCAGCCGCTGCGCGTAGCCGGGCCACAACACACGATGCCTTGCTCCAACAGACACTTCTGCGCATCGGGGATGATCTCATGGATGCGGAAGAACTGTTTCACTCTCTTCTCTTCTTTGACGTGCTCACATTCGTCGCAGACCGTCTTCTGACCCGCTCCGACCACGCTGCCTGGCGGTGGCAGCTCCCCCTTCAGAAGAGCCTCAAACACCGCCCATGTCTGGTGAGCCTGGGGAGGGCAACCCGGCACGAAGTAGTCCACGTCTACCGTTTGACCAAGGGACTTCACGGTGTCGTAGAAAGCGGGGAGTTCTGCCTCTCCCTCGGCCAGCTCATGGCTGGTGCGAGGGCGGGACTGGTCGGGGTTCGCGGTCGAGGGGCTCCCGCTGTAGACTGTCTCGAAGATCCCCGCACGGTTGCTCAGATTGCCCAGGGCGGGGATGCCCCCTTCGTAGGCACAGGAACCGTAGGCCACCAGGATTTTCGACTTGGCACGCATTAGCCTGGCCAAACGTTCATTCTCTGCATTGCGTATGGCACCATTGAAGAAGCAGGCGTCAATGCTGCCATCTTCCATGGCTTCCACATCCTGGTATTTGAAGTCCATGGCCACCGGCCAGAAGACGATATCCACAGCCTGAGCCAGGTCCAGGATCTTCTCCCGTATCTCCAATACGGCGATGTCGCATCCGCCACAGGAGGCGGCCCAGTAGAAAGCTACCCGGGGTTTGGCAACCATAGTCTCCTATGCCTCCTTGCTCTCCATTTCCTTGAGATAGCCTTGCCAATCCAGCGGCCCCAGCTCTTTGATCTTCCTCGTGAAGTCCCTGGTCAATTCCGCCCATTTGGGCGCTTCGGCGGCTGAGATCCACCCCCAGTGGAAGCGATCCTTCTCAATCCCATACTGGTCCAGAAGCCGTTCCAGCAGGGGCATGCGACGGAAAGTCTTGTAGTTGCCTTCACCGTAGTGGCAGTCACCGGGAGGGTGACACCCAGAGACGATGACGCCATCCGCCCCTTCGAGGAAGGCCTTCAATACAAATGAAGGATCAATACGCCCTGAACACATCACTCTGATCACGTCCACGTTCAGAGGTTGCTTCATTCGGGATATTCCAGCCGCATCGGCGGCGGCATACGTGCACCAGTTGCAGAGGAAGGCAATGATGCGGGGCTCGAACCCATTCTCCTCCATCTCGTGAAACCTCCTCCATGTTCTGAAGCCGAGAAGCGTGCTGTTGTCTTGTACAACAGACCGCAAACGTGGGATACAGTCCGGTCGCTCAATGCGCGCCCCTCAAGGGCACTAGCTTCCGGCCTCCACCACCTCGTGACTCAAACTGTGGAGCAGACCTTCGATTTCCGCGTAGATCTGCTTGTCGGCGAAGTGCCGAGCTTTGATCGCGCCTGCCGGGCAGGCAGCCACGCAGGTACCGCAGCCTTTGCAGAGTGCCTCGTTCACCCGGGCGACGCCCGTGCCGTTGTGACTCACGAAGCTGATGGCTGTATAGGGGCAGAGAGGAATGCAGACCTGGCAGCCAGAGCAAAGCTCTTCGTCTACGACCGCTATTGTGGGAGAGATGGTCACCTCGCCTCGCGACAGCAGTGACAGGGTCAGACCAGCCGCAGCAGCGGCATGCGCTACCGTATCCGGCACGTCGCGAGGGAATTGGCACGCTCCGGCCAAGAAGATGCCGTCGGTGTTCGTATCCACCGGGCGCAGCTTGGGATGAGCCTCAAGGAAGAAGCCATCTTGGCTCCGACCGATCCCGAACGTGGAAGCTACGGTCCCACTGTCACCCTGGGGCATCATCGCAGAGTCCAGGATGACCATGTCGACCTTCACCGATACCGGCCTGCCGAGGATGGTATCTTCCGCCAGGACCATCAATTGGCCGTCCTCCAGGACGGTAACCTCGGCGCCCCGTCCGCGGACGAAGAGTACTTCCTCTTCCTGTACCCGCTTGTAGAACTCCTCATACCCCTTACCCGCAGCCCGGATGTCCATGTAGAACTCGTACACCTCGGCGTCGGTCTTGTCCCGCACCAGGTGAGCGTGTTTCAGAGCATACATACAGCAAACGCGTGAGCAGTACTCGTTAGAGTGCTCGTCCCTGGCTCCCACACAATGGATGATGGCCACTCTCTGGGGTGGCACACCCTTGGAGGTGAGGATCTCGCCTTCTGTGGGCCCGGTGGCACTGGACAAACGCTCGAACTGGAGGCCGTCGATGATGTCTGGGGAAAGAGAGTAGTTGTACTGGGGCAATTGCTCGGCCGGAAATTGGGCGAACCCGGTGGCCACGATGATCGCCCCCACGTCCAACTCCACGATCTCGTCCTCTTGCTCGAGATCGACGGCCCCGGCCGCACACAGCTTCTCGCAGACCCTGCATTTCTGCTTGAGAAAGTAGGTGCAGTGTTCGGTGTCGATGACTGGGACCCGGGGTATGGCTTGAGCAAAGGGCACGTATATGGCCGAACGCTTGCCCAAGCCTCGATCGAACTCCGATGGAATCTTCTTCTGGGGACACTTCTCCTGGCACAGCCCGCATCCAGTACATAGGTCCGCATTCACGTGTCTTGCTTTCTTGCGCACCTTCACCTGGAACTTGCCGATGTACCCAGAGACCTCTTCGACCTCGCTGTAGGTGAGGAGTTCAATGTTGGGATGCCGACCGGCATCCATCATCTTTGGCCCCAGAATTCAAGTGCTACAGTCGAGGGTTGGAAAGGTCTTGTCCAGTTGGGCCATGTGTCCGCCGATGGTTGGTTCCCGCTCCACCAGGTACACTTTGTACCCACCATCAGCCATCGTGAGCGCAGCTTGAATGCCCGCGATGCCCCCGCCCACCACCAGCGACGATGGTGTTACCGTCTCAGTCCGGGACTCCAGAGGCTCGTGGTGGGTGACGCGAGCGACCGCAGCTCGTACGAGTCGCATGGCCTTCTCTGTGGCGCCCTTCTCGTCCTTTGATATCCACGAGGCGTGCTCGCGGATATTCGCCATCTGGAAGAAGTAGGGGTTCAGCCCGGCCTCAGCGACCGCGTGTTGGAAGGTGGATTCATGCATACGCGGCGTGCATGAGGCAACCACGACGCGGTTGATGCCCAACTCCTCAATGTCCTTCTTGATCATCTCCTGACCAGGCTCGGAACAGACATACTTGTACTCGCGAGCCACCGTCACAAACGGCAAAGTGCTGGCAAAGGCGACCACAGCGGGCACATCAACCACGGCTCCGATGTTGATGCCGCAATCGCACACGTATACGCCGATCTTGGGTTTCTCGTCGCTCATCAGCCTATGATCTCTCCTTTCTCCATCGCCTGCCAGACCAACTCGGTCACATCTAACACCCGCATCCTGGTCTTGGTCTTGCGCGCCGCCTGGAGCAGAGTGCGCTTGCACTGCTGGCAGGCCGAGATGATGGCCGTGGCGCCGGTGGCCTTGGCCTGCTCGATGCGGCGTTCGGCGATGTCTTCGGTGACCTCCGCCTCCCACATGGCTACGTCTCCACCTCCACCACAGCAAAGGGCGTTTTCCCGGTTGTTGCGCATCTCGCGGAAAGTCATGCGGGGAATAGCCTCGATTATGGAGCGGGGAGCATCATATACCCCGCTCTTGCGACCCAGGTCACACGGGTCGTGGTAAGTCACAACCCAGTCCAGCTCGTTCAGCTTGATCCGGCCTTCCGCCGCGAGCCTGGCCAGCAACTCACTGGAATGTATCACCTCGAAGCCAAGCCCGTCGGTGATGTATTGGGGATAGATGTGACTCCAGGTGTGATAACAGGAAGGACAGGTGGCCACGAGGTACTTGGGCTCGAGTTCCCTGGCTTGTTCTACGTTGTGCCGGGCCAGTTCGGCGATCTCCCCCTCCAGGCCAGCACCGTAGAGCGGGTAGCCACAACACCACTCTTCGCCCGCCAGGTTGGTGTAGGTCAGCCCCGCTTGCTCCAGTATCTGGACAAAGGACTGGGGAATACTGTAGGCCATGGGATACATGGCACCCACACAACCAGCGAAGAGAAGGACCTCTGCTCTACCTCTCTTGAGATCCCTCAACTGCCCCGGTACCGGCTCCAGGTTCTCGCTCCAGATAAGGCGGCTTTCGTTGTCCTCGTGCAGGATGTTGTGAGTAGTCTTCACCGCCTCCCTCAACTGTGTCAGGACGGCAGGCAGCTGCAACCCCTCGGCAACTGCCCATTTACGGAGATTCAACATGGCCCCGCTGGTGATGATGCCGCGGGGACAGCGCACCGTGCAGGCGTCGCATTGAGTGCATAGCCAGAAGGTACGCGTATTGATCACTTCGTCTTTCATGCCCAAGCGCATCAGGCGCCAGAGCTCTCGCGGGGCGTAGTCCATCAGCTGGCCGGCGGGGCAGGAAACGCTGCAACTACCGCACTGGATACAGGTCAGCATCTTGCGCCAATCAGGCTCGATCTGCTTGATGAACTCGCGATCTATTTCCTCCAAAGCCAGAACCTGCTGCTTAGCCATAGTCTAGCTCTCCTCACTTCCGAAACGAAAACAAAGCGCCAACTCCATCGAAATCAATCGCGGCTACCAGCCCGGACTCCTAGGTTGATTCTTCGGATCCCTGGCCCAGGAAACGCTCCAATGTCTTCAAGAGCACGGAACGCTGGACGGGTTTGGTGATCCAGCCCTCGATCGGGATGTGCTCATCGTCAGGGAATTCGGCTGCCTGAGGGCTGGTAGCGATGGATGAGATCATGATGATCGGGACGTGCGCCAGAGCTGGGTCCCCCTTGATCTCACGGGCCACGTCCACGCCCTCCAGTGTAGTGGCCATCATGACGTCCAGCAGTATCATGTCCGGTGGTCCGGTCTGGCGGGCTATCTCCAAGGCTTTGTCGCCGTCGTCGGCGATGGCGACTTCGTACCCCTCGCCCTCCAGCATTCTGCGCATGATCACCTGGAAGTCGACATCATCATCCACGACGAGTATCCTAGCCACTTCTTCCTCCTTGCCATCTGGTCATGAGCCCCGACAAACTCACGTCGTCGGATAAGGAACGCCTTACGGTAGCACTGTCAGCCATGAGCACAATTGATGACAGGTCTGGTTCCAGTCACGGGAACCGGACGAATTGACCACTACTCTCTCTTCAGAACGGTGAGCAGCGTGCGCAACCTCCATGCGCGCCGGAAGCAGACGCTGTGCATGACAACACTCGGGACGATATGCGAAAGGTTAGTCGCGTCTACCGGACGCGAGTTGGTTTGTGGGCTGCCCCCAGGCTTGCTGAGGGCATAGTAGGCACCCATCGTTTGCGGCAAACTGGGAACGATGTAGCATGGCGTGGCTTGCAGCTCTACGGGTCTGCTGATGGAGGCAGCAATCCATGAAGCCCGCCAGCCCTGCGGCTGCCTAATTAGTCCAGAACTGGATGGCATGTGCATACTTGCCCTAACGCGAACTGGGCTTGATGGCATCTCAGCGATCAAGCCTACTGAATATCGTGCTACGTGGTCTGCGGCCTACACCGCTGACACAATGACTGGCGCCCCAGTCAGCTGATTGTCTATGATTTGGAGATATCGCGCATCAGGAGGCTACGGGAACCGCGGCAGGGAGGCAGGAAGGTGAGGTGGAAGCCAATGCGGACTGAACTGTGCTGACAAGTTGGTCCGCCCTGACCGGTTTCGCCAACCACCCTGTGGCTTGTGCGTACTCTCTGCGGGGGAGAATGCCTTGCCCCCGTACGCCCGTGAGTGAAGTAACCATCACCACCGGTATGTGTCTCAGGTCTGGGTCCTGCTGCATACTCCTCCTGACATCGAGTCCGTCGGTGACGTAGTCCATCATGATGTCCAGCAGCACCAGGTCCGGCCTGTTGCCGCTCGCGTAGTACAGCACTTTGAGCGCATCCGTACCGTTGGTGACGGTGAGGGTATCGTACCCGTGGGTCTCGAGGATCCTCCTGGTGATCCTTGAGAAGTCGGGATCGTCGTCTACGATGAGTATCCGCGCACCTTGGCGAGTGCCAGCAAGGGCTGCCGACGCCCTGCGCTGCCATTGCGACCTGACCATCGCATGAACTAGAAGAGCAAGAAGCAGTGTCAGAACCGCGAGAATCTCGAGTGTCAACATGCCGCTAGCTTCCTCCGCTGAGTATCCATTTGGCGAACCACGCCTGCACTTTGGCTTCGGAGCGCCCGTGTTCTGTAAGGATCAGTCGCCCTGACACCGCGGGGCACCTCAGATAGCCTGCGGAGTAATCGGAAGTGGTGCTCACCGTGGTGTCTATGGGGTTTCCGTCTCGTCAGGGCGCTCACCTCTGGTAGAGATCTAGCGAACGTTTTTTTGGCGCAGCCGAGGCCCGTTCGCCGGCCTTCCTTTGAGACCTTATGCTCCTTCTCTTGGCCAGGTGCGTACCGACCATGCTGTAAACCAGCAGCCCGAACAGGGCGCCCAACACACCAATAATCTCCAAGGACAACATGTGTACCTAGGTCCTCTCGTTGACCCTCGATTACCACGTACAGTCTACCACAAGCAGAGGCGCCTTTGAAGAGACAAACTGCCTATTCCCGCACGGGAGTAACGCGCATGATTCCTACTCGCCTCCGAGTATTTCTACCCCTTGATGTTATCCGGCGTGTAGGCAATTGTGCCTACTGGTTGGTAGGCATGTTAGCTTAGCGGCGAGGCGGTATGGTTCCCTCGTGTCGTGAGCTGGAGGTCTGCCGGCAGAGCCGGGTTTGCTCGAGGGTCCTCCCGATCGGCGTGCGAACGGGGTCGCCTCGTCTTCCAGATCAGAATAGCCCGCAAGGTCTTCTTGAATCGGATCTCCCGCAGGTTGCGGCCTGCGGGAGATCCGTGACCAAGCGGCAGGCTTGCGAGGTTCCCTCAGTGCACTGCTGGACAGCTAGAGCCTATCCTTGACCAGCACATCTACCACCGACGGATCGGCGAGGGTGGTAGTATCACCGAGTTCTTCCTTGCCCTCGGCGATGGCTTTGAGGATACGTCTCATGATCTTGCCGGACCTGGTTTTGGGCAGGGCATCGGCGAACTGGATCTTGTCGGGT
>DATKVP010000042.1:0-10791 GCA_035530015.1 Anaerolineae bacterium
GCCCTTCGTTTGTTCAGCGTAGTCTATGATCGTGGTGGTGCCGCCACAGGCCGCAGCAACGGTGCCTGTATAGAAATCGTCGGAAGAGACGGTGTCCATGAACTCCAGTTCCAGGTGCGTGTGAGGGTCGACGGCGCCAGGCAGAACGTACTTGTCGGTAGCGTCGAGCACCCGATCACCCTGGAGATCCTGTCCCATGGCCACTACGAGCCCGCCCTGGATGCCCACATCGGCACGGTAGATGTCTTTGGCGGTCGCAACGGTGCCACCTTTGAGCACGATGTCCATCGCATTGCCTCCTGCGAAAGTCTCCTCACACAGCATTAGGAACGTCTACAGTGCGGGGGGACTTGGGACACAGTATACCACATGACGGCGTTCCTGGCAGGCGAGGCGGCCTATGGATTGGCTACCGTTTCTCCCGTCGGCGATGCCGTCGCCTACGTGCACCCGTAGAATGCGGGAGCACGTCTGTGGTTCATCGATCCGGCGGTTGCAGCTCGCATTCTGTCTCAGAGTGTGCTACTGTCATCGAGGCTTGCTGGCGAGGCGAGGGCGCTCCGCTCATCGCTGCCAGCTGCCGGATCTGGGGTCTCGACACGGACCAGAGGTGATGAACAACATCGCCGTCGCGGAAGCCGCGTCCGGATTCGTTGAGCAGTAATCCGCCCACGAGGACTCACGTCGTCCCGAGTGGGCTGCATCTTTCCGAGAGGTGAGCATGGCGAAGAGAAGGAAGAGCGCAAGTCAAGCTGTGGTCGAGGCGTTGGTGGCTGAGAATGTGGATCTCATCTTCGGCCTGCCGGGAAGCCACATTCACGCTGTGTGCGATGCTTTGATAGACACGGAGGGCATCCGGTTCGTCGTCTGCAAGCACGAGAACAATGCGGCCCTAATGGCGGACTTGTATGGCAGACTCACCGGCCAGCCGGGGGTATGTCTGGTCACCGCAGGGCCGGGGGCCACCAATTCTATGACCGGGGTGGCGCAGGCGTTCGCTGCTGCATCTCCTGTGATCCACATCAGCGGGACCGTGGCCCGGCGGGCGAAGAAGGGCGTCTTCCACGGCCTTGACCGCGAGGATCTCGTGCATCGAGCCTTCCGCGACGTGACCAAGTGGTCCGTGCGGGTAGATGAGGCCGAGGACATTCCCAGGATCATGGCGGAGGCCTTTTCCATCGCTACCAGCGGTCGTCCAGGACCTGTCCACATTGATCTGCCTGAGGACCTGCTGGTGGAGCCTCCCGCCGAGGTTTGGGACTACACGAGGATATCGGCCCCCGCTCCCGTGGTGGACGAAGATCTGGTGGACCGGTTAGCGGAGATGCTGCTCAAGGCAGAACGACCCGTGATCTGCGCTGGCGTCGGTGTGCGGGCTTCTTGTGCCACGAGCGAATTGGTCAAACTGGCCGAGGTGCTGGGCGCGGCGGTCACTTTCCCCCGCAACGCAGTTGGCGTCTTTCCCGCCACCCACGAACTCTCCGCCGGCGCCTTCACCACCTATCCACCCAACCCTTTCCCTTTGCAGCTTGTTGATCAATCGGACGTGCTACTGGCAGTGGGCATGCGTGCTGGAACCGCGGGGGCCGCAACCCTGGATAGCCATGCGCCTGGAGCCTACGCCTATCTGACACCGGAAGGAGAGACGGGCCTCTCGGACCAGGCCACGATCACTGCCCCGGTCGACTGCAACGCGCTGCTGGCAGCTCTGTTTGCCCGACTATCTGAAGAGAACAGGAGACCAAGCACCTGGGCTGTGCAGAAGACAATGGAAGCCAGGGAGCTGTTGCTGCGGGGCATGGATAGGGCGGTGGAGGATTGGCGCGGACACAGGCCGCTACATTTCGGGCTTGTCCTCAAGGAACTCTTGCCGCTCCTTGATGAGGATGCCCTTGTTGTGGGAGACATAGGAAACCACGGAGTCTGGACCTCGTGGTATTTCGAGCTCCAGGGCAGGCAGACGTTCGTGGAGCCGGGGTCGTGGGGGGCGATGGGCTTCGCGGTGCCTGGTAGTATTGCAGGGAAGCTCGCCTACCCTGAGAGGCAAGTGGTGGGCATCACCGGCGATGGAGCTTTCTTGATGTCGTGCAGCGATTTTGGGACCGCAATGGAGGCGGGGACCAAGGTCGTGATTGTGGTGCTCAACGATCGCCAGTATGGGATGATACACACCCTTCAGACTAGCGACTATGGACGCACGATCGGCACAGAGCTGAGAGGCCCGGATTTCGTCAGGTACGCCGAGAGCTTCGGCGCCATGGGGATCAGGGTGGAGGACGATTCAGAACTGAAGAGCGTCCTGACCAGAGCACTGAAGGCTGATCGTCCAGTGATCGTCGACGTCCTCTGCGGGTTCAACTTCCCTCATCCCGCCCCTGCGGAGTGGCTGGAAGGCAGATAGGCGTGAGGCGCGTGCCACCAGTGCGCCACGGCGACCCGAGACGGTGCGGGCGCTGGGCCGCCTTGGCTGGAGCAGTGCCCATGGGTGACGGCCCCGGCTTCAGCTCTCTCCCAGTATAACCTTCAGGCAGTCGAGAGCCTGGTCGATGTCTTCCACAGTGTTGTATAGATGCGGTGCAAAGCGCACGGCACCTATGCGCGGCGAGACCACCACACCCTCCTCGTTGAGACGCCGGGCGACTCGAGCCTGATCCTGGCCGGGGAAGCGGGCCGTCACGATGGACGAGAGCAACTCGTGCGGAGAGGGCGTCACGAACTCTGCACCCAGGTCGGCGAGACCCTCCGCCAGCCGGGCGGCCAGCGCCAGGTCGTAGCGGTGAATCTCCTCGATCCCGATCTCCAGCAGGTGCTCGATAGCTGTCATCATGCCGATGGTGCAGCCGTAGGCCAGGGTACCGAATTCGAAGCGACTGGCACTTGGCGCCCACTGAAGCGCATCGGCCTGGAAATCGAAGACCGTCGAGGTGCTTCGCCAGCCCACCAGTCCCGGCTCCAACGTGTCGTGGAGTGCGCGACGTACGAAGAGCATCGCGGCGCCGAAGGGCCCGCAGAGCCACTTGTAGCCCGACGTGACCAGGATGTCCACGTCGTCAGCGACCACGTCCAGTGGTACGGCACCGGCGGACTGGGTCGCATCTACGATGAGGAGTGCTCCGTGCCCATGCGCCGCGTCGGCCAGGGCTCTCAGATTCAGGCGCTGCCCCGTGGAATACTGCACATGGCTGATGCACACAGCAGAGGTCTGGTCATCGATGAGGCCGACCAGCTCGTCGGGGTCGATGACGTGATTCTCATCCCTGGTGAGGCGCACCTCACAGCCGGCAGTGCGCGCTACTCTCAACCATGGATAGACCACGCTGGGGAACTCGATCCGGGAACTCACTACGTTCTCTTCCGGCCCAGGACTCAGCGCCCAGGCAATGGAACAGAGTGACTCGGATGCGTTGGAGGCACCGGCGATCTCATCCTCGCCCGATCCCAGGAGACGAGCACCCACCTCGCGCAGGGAGTCGAAGACCCTGGTCTCGGCTTCCTCGTCGAAGTGGACGGTGCCGCGGAGGGCCAGGTCTTCCTGCCAGTCGAGAGTGGCCTTGGCTGCCATTTTGGACATAGGTGCGACGGATGCGGCGTTGAGGTAGGTATAATGCTGAGTTGCGGGGAATACGTCTGCACTGACTAGTGCCTTCATCTGGTGACCTCCGCACAGTGTATGAGGTGGCAGGCAGTGCCACCTCAGATGAATTGGAGTGGTGAACCCTGGCCACTTGTTGGTCCACGGCCCGGCCCAGGAACACCGATTTCGGACTCTCGTCGTCCAGGGCTAGAGTATCCCACCGCCGTCGTGCAATGTCAAGCCTTGTCATCGCAGACTGTGCTGCCTGACCTGGTGTTGGCAGCACATCACTTGCCAGCTGCCGACTTCGGTGCTATAATGGGAGCGAATTGGGCGGTTAGCTCAGCTGGCTAGAGCGCTACGTTGACATCGTAGAGGTCGTAGGTTCAAGTCCTATACCGCCCACTGACAGGAGCCAGCACTCCGGTGCTGGCTTACCATAAACGAAAGGCGACGAACGGGACGAGTACCTGAGGTGCACCAACAGGGAGGAGGGGGCCAGCGACTGGGAGCCCCCCCGGCAAGGACCTCGGCGAAAACCCCCCGGGAGCTTGGCTCCGGAAAAGGCTGGGGTGCCATCCCGAGTATGGAGTCACGGAGGCGTCCGTTACTGGCCATCACAAGGGCGGTGTAAGTGCGCCGCCGAAGTTGGGTGGAACCGCGGGAAACCTCTCGCCCCAGATGGCGAGAGGTTGTCGTTTATCAGGGAGAGGTTCGTGGATGAGAGGACGGCTGGGCCGGACTGATCTGCTCTTGCTGTCTGTGGTATTGATCTGGGCAGCTAGCTTCAGCGTGGTGAAGTACGCTTTGCGCGAGATAGGACCTTTGGCCTTCTCCTCTGTTCGCTTCGTCACTGCCTCGGTCATGCTTCTGATCTGGGCGTGGGTGACGGAGGGCAAGCCTGTGATCAGGAGGGAGGACTGGTTGAGGGCCATCATGGTGGGCTTGACGGCCGTAGGAGTCTATCAAGTGTTCTTCGCCGTCGGGTTGCAGTACACCACGGCCTCGAACTCTTCGCTGATGCTGGCGACCATCCCCGCGTGGACAGCCATGTTTGCGGCGGCCTCAGGGCAGGAGAGGATCGCACCCTTGCAGATCGTGGGCATGTGCATGTCCTTCGTGGGAGTCGCGTTGACCATTCGAGGTGGCGGCGCCGGCTTTCAGTTGGCCTGGGATAGCATTCGCGGGGATGCGATGACCCTCATCGCTGCCGCGTTGTCGGGCGCGAGCGCTGTGCTGTCAAGACGGCTATTGGCGCGGTACTCGGCTCTGCGGATGATGAGCGTGTCGATGCTCTGCGGGAGTGTGTTTCTAGTGGTTGTCTCTGTGCCGGAGATGGTTGCCCAGCAGTGGTCCCACATATCTTGGGGGACGTGGCTGGCTCTCGCCTTCAGCGCGGTGCCAGCGGCTGGCGTAGCCTACGTCATCTGGTTCAAGAGTATCGGCGAGATAGGGGCCAGCAGAACGGTGATCTATAATAACCTGATACCTCCGGTGGCCATACTCATCGCTCTGACGACCCTGGGAGAGAGGCTCACGGCCTTGCAGGCTCTGGGCGCAGCGATTGTCCTGGGCGGGGTGGTCTTGACGCGGTTTGCGCAGGTGAAAGGGTTGGAACCCGAACCGCTGGTCCAGGTGGCGAAGAGCGACGGCAGCGGGTAGCAGGAGTGGGTGGAACTCCCCTCAGGAGCCCCGCAGGGGCGACTGTATTGGTGCTGACAAGGAGAGGTGATCATGTCGGAAGAACACTTGGATAGGTTACGCCATTCGACCTCGCACGTTATGGCGGAGGCGGTCATGCACCTGTTTCCGGGTGCCAAGTTCGCCATCGGCCCGTCCATAGAGGACGGGTTCTACTACGACTTCGATCTGCCTCGTCCTCTGACGCCCGAAGATCTCGAAACCATCGAATCTCGCATGCGAGAGATCATCAAGGCGCGTAGTCCATTTGAGCGGAGGGAGATCTCGCGCGAAGAGGCGGAGGAGATGTTTGCCGATCAGCCCTACAAACTGGAACTCATCGCCGAGATGCCCGAAGACGAGGTGTTATCCATCTATACGCAGGGTGAGTTCACCGACCTGTGTCGGGGTCCTCATGTGGAGAACGCCGGGCAGGTCGATTCGAAGGCGTTCAAGCTGCTAAAATTGGCAGGAGCCTACTGGAGGGGTGACGAGAACAGGCCCATGTTGCAGCGTATCTACGGCACTGCCTGGGCCTCTGCTGCTGAGCTAGATGCCTACCTGGAGAAACTGGAGGAACTGGAGAAACGCGACCACCGCCGCCTGGGCAGGGAGCTGGAGTTGTACAGCATCCACGAGGAAGTCGGACCGGGGCTGATCCATTGGCATCCCAAGGGCGGGCTGATCCGCACAGTGATCGAGGATTTCTGGAGGTCGGAGCACTACAAGGCAGGCTACGACGTGGTCTATACGCCGCACATCGGCCGTGCCCAGTTGTGGGAGGACAGCGGTCACCTGGACCACTATCGCGAGTTGATGTATCCGCCCATGGACATCGAGGGTCAGGAGTACTTTATCAAGCCCATGAACTGCCCCTTCCACATCATGATCTATAAGAGCAAGCTGCGGAGCTACCGCGAGTTGCCCTTGCGCTGGGCGGAGCTAGGGACGGTCTATCGCTTCGAGCGCAGCGGAGTACTCCATGGGTTAATGCGAGTTCGCGGTTTCACTCAGGACGATGCGCACGTCTTCTGTGCTCCAGACCAGATAGAAGAGGAGATCGGCCGCGTGCTCTCGTTTAGCCTCTTCATCTGGCGCAGCTTCGGGTTCGGTGAGTACGAGATCTACCTGTCCACCCGGCCGGAGAGTTACGTGGGCGAGCCGGAACGGTGGGAGCAGGCCGAGGAGGCGCTGCGCCGTGCCATCGAGAAAGAGGGCTTGCCGTATGAGGTGGACGAAGGGGCCGGCGCCTTCTACGGGCCCAAGATAGACATCAGTATCAAGGACGCTCTGGGGAGATTGTGGCAGTGCACCACGATTCAGTTCGACTTCAACCTGGCAGAGCGCCTCGACCTGACCTTCATCGGGGAAGATGGCCAGGAAGCGCGCCCGTATATGGTCCACCGGGCTTTGCTGGGCTCACTCGAACGATTCCTCGGAATCCTGATCGAGCATTACGGCGGTGCCTTCCCCGTGTGGCTGGCCCCGGTTCAGGCGAAACTGATCCCCATCACCGACCGCAACGTGGAGTTTGCCAGGAAGGTGGAGGCCCAGCTTCGGGCTGCGGGGCTGCGCACCGAAGTAGACGCCCGCTCAGAGAGAATGCAGGCCAAGATCCGCGATGCCCAGTTGCAGAAGATCCCTTACATGCTCATTATCGGCGACCGCGAAGCGGAAGCAGGTGCCGTGGCAGTTCGTCTGCGGACTGAGGAGAACCTGGGAGCGCGCTCCGTGGAGGATTTCATCGCCATGGCCCAGGAGGCGGTCAGGGAGAAGAGGGTGAACTGACGACGCGAGATTGCGTATCTCCGCGCTGTTTGTGCCTGCGGTAGAGTGCTAACTGGCTGGACAGGCGTACCGTCCAGCCAGTTCTGTTATACAGGAAGTTGCCGGCCCCGGCTTGACAGTGCTGAGCGGTACCGCTATGATAGAACAGCCGTTCGATTCTCCTCTCCAGACCGCACTTGCCAGCCCGGGAAGGTCGGAGGCTTGGGCGATGGACCTGCAGGAAAAAGTGCAATCTCTTACACAGGATGCCCGGTTCGACGTGTGTGCGCCGGGGAATGCGACGGGATTCTTTGGTGAGGATCATCGCCGGTGGATCGCCGCTACGGTCCTGGCAGGTGGTCGTGAGGAGCATCATCTGAAGATGCCCCTCTCCAACGCCTGTGAGCAGGACTGTGCGTATTGCGCCAACCGAAACGGGCGAAGCTTCCGGCGGACGAGCTTTGAGCCCGAGGAGCTGGCTAGAGCCTTTCACCAGATGTGGTCCTCTGGGCTGGTCACAGGGCTGTTTCTCTCGTCCGTGGTGCGCGGCAGCTCCGTCCGGACCATGGAGCGGGAGATTGTCTCGGTGGAGATCCTGCGGACCAAGTACAGTTTTCGCGGCTACGTCCACTTGAAGCTGATGCCCGGCACGGACAGGGCCACAGTGGAGAGAGCGATGGAACTGGCGGACAGGGTCTCGGTCAACCTGGAGGCTCCCAAACCCGGACGTCTCGCGCGACTCACAGGCAAGAAGGACTTCTACCACGAGTTGCTCACCCCGCTTCGGTGGGTGAACGAGATCCGGGAACGCAGGGGGCCAGGGATTCTGCGTTCGGGGTCCACCACACAGTTCGTCGTCGGCGCCTCCGGTGAGAGCGATGAGGAGATACTGATCACCGTCAGCCAACTCTACGGTCAATTGGGTCTGGCGAGGGCCTACTACAGCGCCTTGAGGCCCGTGGTGGACACGCCTCTCCAGGACCACGCCGCCACTACAGCCATCAGGGAACGGAGGCTTTATCAAAGCGATTTCCTTCTTCGTCACTATGGGTTCAGGCTGCAAGACCTGACCTTTGTCGAGTGCGGCAACCTGCCCACGGAGACCGATCCCAAGACGCTCACCGCCCTTCGCCAGGCGGAACGGTTCCCGGTGGAGATTAACAGCGCTTCGCGGGAAGATATGCTGCGCGTGCCTGGCATCGGTCCTCGCTCGGCCGAGCATATCCTTCACATACGGCGCCAAGGGGCACTTCGCTCCCTGGGCGACCTGGCGAGGGCAGGCGCTTCCGCAAGTAGAGCGGCACCGTTCATTCTGCTGGACGGCAGACAGCCACCAACTCAGCCCAGGCTGATCTGAGAGCATGGGGGTGGGCGTTTCGATGATGCTGAGTTCATCGCAGACAAACCGGGATCGCTGCTGGAAAGGAAGCAAGTTGATCGGAGGGACGGAGGTGACGGTGGAACTGAAAGAGGAAGCCCGACGCATTGTGACTGCTCATGACCCGCACGCCGCAGATGACACGGCCTCTGCGCTGCAGCGGCTTTGGTTGCAGGTGCCTGCCACAGAAGGGGGCGCCCGCCTGGTCAAAGCCGAGATTCGCGCGAAATTTGAGGTTATAGGGGTGCCCGTCCCGGCCTTGAGCGAGATAGGCAAGGAGATCGGGAAGGTCGCTCACAAGACAGTGGGTGACTTCCTGCCTCTGGCGAGGCTGCTCTGGGATGATTACGGGCGAGAGGGGCGTCTCTTGGCCAGCACTTTTCTGGGGCCGATGGAGCTTGCAGCGCCGGACCAGGTGATGCCGACGATAGAGGAACTGGCGCGGACGTGCGCGAGCTGGGAGGACTGCGATCAGCTGGCCATGAGGGCTCTGGAGCCGATTGTTCGCAAGAAACCGGAGGAATATCTGGCCACGATGGAGCGTTGGGTTGGCGATCGCAACAAATGGGTGCGCAGGGCAGGCATCACCGTCATCGCACGCTTGCCCATGAAGCGCCCTGAGTACACGGCGATGTGTCTCGATATGGTGGAGCCCGCGTTGGGCGACGAGGACCAGGATGTGCGACGGGCAGTGAGCTTCGCCATCCGCATGGGAGCGCGCGGAGAGCCGGGGCCGATCGTGGACTTCATCAAGAACCAGGCCCACCGGACCGACGCCGCGTCCATCTGGGTGCTCTGCGACGCCATGAGAAGCATGACCAGGAAATCACTCCCTCTCTTCAAAGAGCTATTGCCCGTTTACGAGAACTGGCTGAAGGCGGTGGACCCCAAGTCCCGGCGGAGCGTGGCCAGCGCCATTGATGTTCTTCGCTCCGCCTGACGAGTTTAGTGTGTGGAGGCCGTTCGAGGAATGCCTGTGGAGTTCTACGCTGACGAGATCGACGTTCGCTTTGAAGAGGAACCCGTCCTCGAGAAGAAGCCCGGTGTGCCCTCTGCCTTCACCTGGCGAGAACGCGAGTACGTGATCGTCGAGCTGTTGAAGGAATGGCATGACTACCGCAAGAGGGGGAAGACCAAGACCCTCTACGAGAGGGAACGGGGCAGCTACTGGGTCAAGAAGAGTGAAAGGAAGGGCTCATGGGGTGTGGGTCGCGACAATTATCGCGTGCTCACGCAAGGCGGCGAGGTCTTCGACATCTACTACGACAGGGCACCCAGGGGGAGGAAGCGCACAGGGCAATGGATACTCTCGCGCAGGATGTCTGAAGACAAGGATGGGTCGGAGCAGTCTACGTCTGGTCGCGCGTCGTAAGTCTCCAGACGTGCCACATCCGCTGCAGGGCCGTCAGATTGCTGAAGACGGCGAGAACCAAGAGGGCGAGGAGCGTTCGTTCCAGTAGGAGGCCCAGCACCAGCACCCCCAGCCGCTCCAGGCGGGTGAAGAAGCCGACCTTGCACTCCAGGCCCAGACCCTCTGCGCGGGCCCTTGTGTAGCTGACCATCAACGAGCCGGTGATGGCCAGGTAGACCAATACGCTCGCCAGAGTGTCGCCGTGGTAGAGATAGAGGAGACCCAGATACAGGGCTATCTCCGCGAAGCGATCCAGAGTCGAGTCCAGGAACGCACCGAAGCTGGAGGTCTTGCCCGTCGATCTCGCCAACGCGCCATCCAGGGCATCGAAGAGTCCGACAGCGATGACCAGCAGACCTGCCGGCCGCTCGTATCCCTGAGCCAGTACCCAGGCCACGCCTACCATGGCCAGGAAGCCAACGATGGTCAGGACATTCGGTGAGACGCCGGCCCGAGCGAGAGGGCGGACGATGGATGTCAGCAACCCCCTGGTTCGCGCGCGAATGGCCTCTCGCGGATCGTGGGAACTCGGTTCCTGAGCTGTGGGGACCACTTCAGACCAGACTCCCTTTTCGGTTCAGCAGTTCCTGATAGTAGTCGAGGACCCTCAGGGCAACCTGTCTCCACGAATACTGCGAGGCTTTGGCACGTCCCTGGGCGCCCATGCGCTGTTGCATGGCTGGGTCCTTCAGTATGCGTATTATTGCCTCTGCCAGCGATCTCTCGTTCTTCGGTTCTGCCAGGAAGCCTTCTCTGCCATCCTCCAGTAGATCTCTGTAGCCCGGGATGTTGGAGGCTACTGTAGGCGTGCCGGCGGCCATCGCTTCCAGCAGGACGATCCCGAAGCTCTCGAAACCGGTGGATGGGGCACAGAAGACGTGGGAACTGCGGTAGTAGCGGGGTAGCTCCTCGTCCGATACGCGGCCCACGAACTTCACGCCGGTCAGGTGGTGTTCGCGAGTATAGTGGAGGAAACTGGAC
>DATKVP010000043.1:0-3381 GCA_035530015.1 Anaerolineae bacterium
CGTCGACGTCACCGACAGGAAGGTGGAAGAGGAGAGGCTCCGCAAGAGTGAGGAGCACTACAGGCACCTCGTAGAATCCTCCCCCGACGCCATACTCGTACACCACCGCGGAAAGATCGTGTTTGCCAACCGGGCAGGCGCCGCCCTTCTGGGTGCATCTGACCCCGGCGAGATCATGGGAAGGCCGGTTCTCGACTTCGTGCACCGCGACGACAGGGCCGCGGTCCAAGCCCGCCTGAGGAAGGTACTCGAACACGACACGGAGTTGGCGCTCATCGAGCGACGGGTAGTGCGCTTGGACGGGTCCGTGGTCCGCGTGGAGGCCCACTCTATCTTCCCGTTCATGTACCAGGACAAGCCAGCCGTGCAGGTAGTGGCTCGGAGTGTGACCGAGACGACACCAGAGGAGGCACAGCTGCCGGATCATCATCGACAGATGTGGAAAGCATTGCTGCAGATATCGTCTGAGGGGATCATCACCACTGATCTGAGGGGGAGGATCAGGGAAGCGTCCCGTCGCGCAGTCGAGCTGTTCGGTTTTTCCCGCACCGATCAGTTGGTGGGCAAGAGCGCTTTCGAGTTGGTCTTGCCAAGGGACCACGAGGAGTTCATCAGCAATCTCCAGAAGACCTTCAAGGAGGGTGCTGTGGACAGGATCGAGCTTGCCTTCGTGAGAAAGGATGGGAGTCGCTTCCGCCCCCATCTGGGGATGTCCCTGCTCAGGAATCCGCAGGGGAAGCCTCAGGGCTTCGTGATCACCGCAACCGACCGCGAACCGCACCGACCGCAGGTGCAAGGGCGGGATGAGCCCCGTGGTGAGGGGTCGGAGTCGTCGGCGCTATTGGAGGCGTCTCGCGCCGTGCTGGTGTATCGGGACTTCGAGCCGGCGGCCCGGGCCATCTTCGATGCTTGCCGAAACCTGATCGGCGCCGACGCGGGATACGTGGGCTTGATGAACGAGGATGGTACCAGGGACAACGTCCTTCTAGCGTATCCGAACGACCTTTCCTGGAGGGGCATCCTAACTTCTTCCCGGCCGCTGAGGGAGCTGAGGGCTGAGGTATACCTCACCGCTAGCGCGATGCATCTCAACGGTCTGCCCTCGGCGAACAACGGGTGGATCGGGGCAGAGGAGAGCACGATGATCGACAATGTGCTCTTTGCGCCATTGAGGGTTGAGGACAACGCCGTGGGCCTGCTCACACTTGCCAACAAGGCAGGGGGCTTCACTGAAGAAGATGCTCGCATGGC
Source organism: Anaerolineae bacterium (assembly GCA_035530015.1). Taxonomy (GTDB): domain Bacteria; phylum Chloroflexota; class Anaerolineae; order UBA7937; family B3-Chlor; genus JAUVXJ01. Next base: position 1,252 of record DATKVP010000043.1, read on the forward strand.
CTCCGCCTTTGGCGAATTGGCGGCAGTATCCCTGGAGAGCAGCCGCGCTCTGGAAGCCCTGGAGCTTAGCGAGGGGCGTTTCCGCTCGGTAGCTGAAGCGACGGGGGATGCCATTGTCACCTTTGACAGCGAGGAGCACATAGTCTACTGGAATCCCGGAGCGGAGGCCGTGTTCGGTCACGGCGCTGCGGAGATGTTGGGCAAGCGGTTGACCCTGGTGGCGCCGGCAGACCTGCGCGAGGCCATCAAGAACGCTTCGAACGAAGTGGAGTCTGGCGGGGCGTCAAGCAGTCTGGCTCAGCCTGTGGAGATGATCGGCCGTCGAAAGGATGGGAGTACGTTCCCCCTGGAGCTTTCTTTCGCTGGGTGGAACACTCGCCGTGGCGTCTTCCTCACGAGCATCATCCGCGACATCACCGAGCGTAAGCTGGCAGAGCACGACCTGAAGCTGCTGGCTGACCACGATCATCTCACCGGGTTGCCCAACCGATCGCTCTTCCGTGATCATCTGACCCAGGCTCTGGCGGTAGCCAATCGGGACCCGCAGACGCTAGCGGTGATGATGATCGATGTGGACCGCTTCAAGAGCATCAATCACGGATTAGGATCTCAGGCCGGAGACCAACTGCTACAGTCCCTCGGTGATCGTCTCGCGGGCCTGGTGCGCACGGCTGACACGGTGGCGCGGTCGGGTGACGATGAGTTCGTGCTGCTGCTGCTGGGAATCGAGGCACCTGGCCATACGGACAGGGTGGCAGAGAGGATCATGAAGGCCTTGAGAGAGCCGTTCTTCTTGAACGGTCGCGAGGTCCGGGTCACGGTGAGCATGGGTATCGCCGTATACCCTGAAGATGGCGACGACGTGGACGCCCTGCTCAAGTGCGCGGATTTGGCCATGTGCCGCGCCAAGGAAGAGGGGAGGGACAGCTACCAGCGGTTCTTGCCCGTGAAGACGGCTGCGAGGGAGCCGGAGCTGCACGCGACCTAGCGCCTTCACACGAGAAGCGGCCAGGCCGCAGCCTGCGCCTTCGACCCCAGATTGCCTCGGTTTCATAGTCGTTCGGTGAGCCGAGGCGATTTTGTACCTGGGCCAGGCGTGCTGTCTGGGGCCAGGGAGTATTGACACCCTGGCTTGCTGCTGGTAAAATGGGGTTGTGGAGGCTGTGCGGGCCGCGGAACACAGCCGATGGGAGCGTGAGCGCGATGAGTTTGTGACACAGTCTTTCCTCATCAACTCGCCTCACTCGAGCGCGCTCACGGGAAGTCTCCGTGTGACGCACGGTGACGAGCACGGCGCGACCCACGGGGAGTAGCGAGGGGCCCCGGATTCTCATGGCAGCGAAAGGAAGGGTTATTATGTACGCAGTGCTGGTGCTGTTCACCCTGGGCCCAGGGACGCGTGAGATCGCCGACAAGTCTTGCGAGGGGTTTGGCGGCATGCTCCAGATCATGAAGGGCTTCAAGGGCATGACCATGATCGGCGACTACGACACCGGAGAGTATGGGGGCATGACTCTCTGGGAAACGAAGGAGGACGCCGAGGCGGCTCTGGCGGCCACTCAAGCTCCCATGCGGGAGTCTCTCGGCGCGCTGTTGAAGGCACCTCCCATGGCCAAAGTGTACCAGGTCTGGGAGCCGCCCAAGGCTTAGGTCTGGCAGGTATCTCTACGAGAGGCGTATCGTTTCCCCGTGGGTCGCAGGGTTGCAGCTGGCCTCGTGTGAGGGTCCGTGCATGTCGCAGGATCAGCCTGTCTCCAGAGAGCGGTTGGCGGAGATGGACGCCCGTCTGTCTCGGCTGAACCAGGCCTGGGAGGAGTGGGAGGGGGAACTGGGCGAGGTACAGAAGCGCCTGGAGCAGGCTGGCATGGACAGGCTGGAGGCCGCGGGTGTCATTCACCGCCGGCAAGTGGATGGGTTCCGTGCCGGCACCGCGCCTCTCGATCTGCATGAACTCCAGGAGGTGCTCGACGAACTCTGCTCTCTCTACCTGAAGGCTGACCAAGGCCAGCGCCTCCTGATGCGGGGCTTCTTCGAGGGCAAGCAACGGGTGAGGAAGTATCTGCATAGCTACATCGGGGGTAGAGCGGCTTCGCGTCTTAGGTCCACGAGCGAAACCAGGTGGCTCGACCT
>DATKVP010000044.1:0-5383 GCA_035530015.1 Anaerolineae bacterium
TTCACCTACATCAGGGATCTCTTCGCCAGCCTGCCCGAGGCCAAGCTGAGGGGCTACAAACCGGGGCGCTTTTCCTTCAACGTCAAGGGCGGTCGGTGCGAGGCCTGCCAGGGAGACGGCATCATCAAGATCGAGATGCACTTCCTGCCCGACATCTACGTGCCCTGTGAGGTCTGCAAGGGCAAGCGCTTCAACCGCGAGACCCTCCAGGTCCGCTACAAAGGCAAGAACGTCGCCGAAGTCCTGGAGATGACGGTCGAGGAAGGGATGGCCTTCTTCGACAAGATCCCCCGCATCAAGAGAAAGCTCCAAACCTTGTGGGACGTGGGGCTGGGATACCTCAAGCTGGGCCAATCATCCACCACGCTCTCGGGTGGTGAGGCGCAGCGGATCAAGCTCGCCCGGGAGCTGTCACGGAGAGCCACCGGCAAGACGTTGTACATCCTTGACGAGCCTACGACCGGGCTGCACTTTGAGGATATCAGGCGCTTGCTGGACGTGCTGAACAGGCTCGTGGCCACCGGGAACACGGTCATCGTCATCGAGCACAACCTGGACGTCATCAAATGCGCCGACTGGATCATCGATCTGGGGCCCGAAGGCGGCGAAGAAGGCGGCGAGGTCATCGCCGAGGGGACGCCAGAACAGATCACCAAGATACCTCACTCGTACACCGGACAGTTCCTGAAGCGAGTTCTCGACGGACGCAGAGTCTGATGAGTCACAACCGAGGGCGGGACGAAAAGGAGAACTGGGGCGGTTCGCTCAGGAGCGACTCGACTGTTTGGCTGATGGAGGAGGGCAACCCCTCGGCACGGTACTTCACCCTCGTCAAGCTCCTCCGTCAGCCTCGTGACGACAGCGCCGTGATCACCGCCAGACAGTCCATCGCCGAATCTGAGCCGGTGTTGAGGATACTGAACGCCCAGCGCCCTCACGGATACTGGGGCCGGGACAAGAGGCCGTACCACGGTGTGAGCAAGCACCTGATCACGTTGGAGCACCTGGGCTACCCCGGAGATGATCAGCGGGTCGGCAAGGCCATCGAGTACCTCTTCGAGCACGCTCAGATGGAGGACGGGGCTTTCACCGCCGGCGAGCTGGAGGGTGGAAGAAAGGGTGTCATTCCCTGCTTCACGGCCAATGCTCTACATCTCCTGCACTGGCTTGGCCCTGGACTACCTGCTGCGGACCCAGCGAGATGACGGCGGCTGGCTGTGCTTCGAGCTCGTGAAGAAGACCCACGCCTGCTTCTGGGCCACGGCCAAGGCGCTGAGAGCCCTCGAGGCCCTGCCAGCCGGTCTTCGGACTGACCAGGTGGTGGAGGCCGCTCAGCAGGCCGCTAACCTCTTCCTGGACCACGGCCTGTACCGGCATCACAGCGAGTTCGGCAAGGTCAGTACCCGCTGGTTTGAGTTCGCGCGGCCGCTCTTCGTCAGCACGGACGTACTGGAGGTCCTGGAGCTCGTGGCGCCCTTCGTCACGCCCGACGACGAACGGATACAGGAAGGGCTGAACCTGGTTGTGGAGAAGCAGGATGAGCGAGGCCGCTGGCCCACCGAGAGACAGATCCCGGTGATAAAGACATTTCCTGTCCCTTTCGAGCAAGTGGGACAGCCCAGCAAGTGGGTCACCCTGCACGCTCTCACCACGCTGAGACGGCTATACTCATCGGCAAACCAGTAGTAGGGACGAGGACGTGAGATCTACACCACTTGCAGAGGAGCACATCCCCAGGCTCGCCGAGATCAGAGCGGACTACGTGTCTGACAGATGCGCTCGTGTGTCAAGAACAGGAGAGAGTCCAGAGGTGGCTTTCGCCCTGCGCGTTGAACACCTGCCCACCCCTTTCCGCAGTCGGGGCCTGAGCATCGTCCGGCGGAGAGACAGGGAGGAGATCCAGAGTCGGATAGGTTCAAGATCCCTGCAACTCGTGGTCGAAGATAGCGGACGGCTCATCGCTCTCCTCGACTCAGAGGTGGAGTCGTGGCGCAGGGTGCTCAGGGTCTGGAACCTGTTGGTGGACCAAGAGTATCGCCGCCAGGGCATCGGCACGGAGTTGATGCACCGGGCGGAGGAGTTCGGCATCGAGCGCCACTGCCGGGCCATCTCCGCCGACGCCCAGGCCACCAACTGGCCGGCCCTCACTTTCTACTCGAAGATGGGATTCGAGATCTGTGGTGTGGACGACCACTTCTATACCAATCGCGACCTGGAGCGCAAAGAGGTGGCCCTGTTCTTGTATCGAGAACTACCATGAAGTACCACATCTGGACCATCGGCTGCCAGATGAACCAGGCCGACTCCTGGCGAGCCGCAGACGAACTGGACTCCCTGGGATGGACATCCACTCCCCAACCGTCGCATGCCAACCTGGTGCTCCTCAACACCTGTGTCGTACGACAGGGTGCCGAGGACAAGGCAGTCGGGCGTCTGGGCTCCCTCAAGCCGCTCAAACGCCAGAACCCGCAGGCAGCCGTCGTGGTCATGGGTTGCCTGGTCGGCGAGGACACGGGGGCTCTCGAGCATCGTTTCCCCTTCGTCGATCTCTTCCTGCGCCCCTCGGACGTGGAGGGTCTCATCGGTTTCGCCCAAGAGAGATGGGGCACCGGGCTATCCGACGGCGTAGAGGCTGCCCAGGATGTGCCCGTATCCTGCTTCGTCCCGGTCATGGAGGGCTGCGATAATCACTGCACCTACTGCATGGTCCGTCTACGGCGCGGACGAGAGCGCAGCCAGCCCGTGGAAAAGATCGTAGAGGAGGTGCGGTGTCTGGTCGAGCGCGGAGCACGGGAGGTGACTCTCCTGGGCCAGAACGTGGATGCCTACGGTCACGACCTTCCCGGCGAGCCTGATCTGGCTGACCTCCTTCGCGTAGTCCACGAGATCGATGACCTGTGGCGCATCAGGTTTCTCACCTCTCACCCCAGCGACATGAGCGACAGGATAATCGACGCCGTGGCCGAGCTGGACAGGGTGTGCAAGCACATTGAGTTGCCGGTGCAGGCCGGTCATGACCTCACCCTCAAGCGCATGGCACGTGGGTACACCGTCGACCAGTACCGCCGCCTGCTCACGAGCATACGGGAGCGCATACCCGATGTTTCCGTGGCCACCGACGTGATCGTCGGCTTCCCTGGAGAGACGGAGGAGCATTTCCAATCCACCTACCAGCTGCTGGCCGGTCAGCGCTTCGATGTGGTGCACGTCGCTGCCTACTCGCCGCGACCTGGCACGCCAGCCGCACGTCTCGAGGACGATGTCCCACTGCCCGAGAAGGAGCGACGCCGTCACCTGGTGGAGGAACTACAGCAGGAGATTGCCAGCGAGATCAGTGGTCAGCTGCCAGGGTCAACCGTCGAGGTCCTCGTCGAGGAGAAACACAGGGGGAGATGGAAGGGACGCACCCGCGGGAACAAGCTGGTGTTTTTCGAAGACGAGGCAGACTGGCGGGGCAGGTTGGTGCAGGTCGAGATTACCTGGGCAGGACCCTGGTCCATGCAAGGAGTGATCAGAACTCCTCATCCAGGCTGACCACGGGACCCGGGTCATCGCCGGAGTCGGTCACGAGCCTGATCTCCAGATCGCTCACCAGGAGCACGACTCCGCGGACGACGACGTCATCAGCGGCGCTCTGACTCGCTTCTGGGCCAACAGGCAGTTGCTGGATGAGCCTCACGGCTCCGGCGGCATCAAGGCGCCCATAACGCGCCTCCAACCCCGTCAGCAGGGCCTCGAGATGCTCCCAGCTTTCCTCTTCCCGCCACCACGACAGGGAACGCTGGGTCTGGGACAGATCGGCATCCAGGTAGTGCTGGGTTCGCGCAACGAAATTGCCCTCGGACTCAAAGATGGCATAGAGATGCGTCGCCAACTCCACGACTTGAGCATCAGGCCTCTTGCCGTCGCCGACCAGCACGTTATGCCCTGTGGTGCGGTCCGCACTGGCCAGGATCCTCAACGCTGCCGGTATATCCCTCGCGTACTGTAGTACATCCCGCGTAACAAAGGGCAAAGGGACGCCCTCGAGCGAAGAATCCTGTGAAGGGGATGGCAGTACCGTCACAGAGACTTGCTCTTCATTCAGCCCTACGGTGACGCCGACCGCGCCTGGCGTACCCACCGCGACGAAGCTGTTCCCCTCCTCTGGCCGGTAGACCATGATGATGAGCTCTTCTGGGCGCAGTGCAGGAGATTCGAAATCAACGGCCTGAAGCAAGTTGCCATCCCTGGTCACCGCACCGAACACGGCGAATGCCCCTCGCACCCTGCTGTCGGCAGCAGTACCCGACGAGTCGCTCTGCACGTGCGAGTCAGCGCTCCGAGGTGCGTCAGAGGTCCCGAAAAACGGCGCGAATGGTGGGGACAGCGAGAGTGCCAGGTCCTGGAGTGTCTGATCGGGCCACTGCTGGGCAATCAGATCACCGTACGTGTTCAGCAGCAGAACCTGAGAATAGGCGACCCCGGCCCCGTCGGCGATGCCGGCCAATTCCGCCCTGTACTCGGAGGAGAGCCTGGCGTCCACCCGGCGACCGTGGCGCAGCATGAGAAGATGCGAGATGTGATCCTGCTCCATGAGACTGCCCAGAAGGCGGTCGCGGATCCTATTCCTGATCTCCTCGCGAAGCAAGACCCCGTGCTGATAGCCGATCTCGTACGGGCCGCCCTCCAGATGGAGGATCCAAACATCAGCTCCCTTCTCAATCCATCCCTCCCCAACCCGCCCAGCAGCCATCGCACTGCCTCCGTCGGCCGGAGATGGGGTAGCAGGAGAGAACCACGATACGAGAGCGATCAGCAGAAGGACTGGGGGGATCAGCAGCCTCCGTCGCAGATTCACCACCTAGCGGGAGCGACCGGTGTCCTTGACGGGCAGCCGCACGGTGAACGTGGAGCCTTTGCCCTGCTCAGTTTCCACCTCGATGGTGCCACCATGGTTCCTGACGATGCCGTACGAGACGGAGAGCCCCAGACCGGACCCTGCCATCTCTCCTCCTCCCAGTGGTCCCTTGGTGGTCACGAAAGGCTGGAAGAGCTTGTCCAGGATGTGATGGGGAATACCCGTGCCGGTATCTCTGAAAGCCACGACTATGTCGTCGCCGTCCTGCTTGAGCTCCACCGTTAGCGTGCCCCCGTCTGGCAACATCGCGTCCCGGGCATTGGTCACCAGGTTCAGGCACACCTGAGATAGCTGGCCTCCATCGCAGACGATGGGGGGGACCTGCGAGAACCTCCGCACCAAGTCTATGTTCGACTTCTGCAAATCCCTCTCCACCAACTCCAGCGGGGTTTCCACGGCCTCCGTCACGTCCGCCAACTCCATCCTGGGTTCTCGTCTCCTGGCAAAAGTGAGGAGGTTGGTGGTGATCCTCTTGGCTCTGTC
>DATKVP010000045.1:0-4422 GCA_035530015.1 Anaerolineae bacterium
TGAGCCGGTACGTGAAGCCACCGTGGAGTGCATAACCAAGGTGGTGGAGTTGACGGAGCCAGTGGCGGTCGAATCGTATGTGCTTCACTTGTGGGGGACCTGGAGCTCCTTGATGGCCACGGTTCAGGCGATGCCAGACGGGGAGAAGCGAACGTTGCTGGACCAGATGCTTCATCGGGCGGGCCTGACTCTGGAGCAAGTCGGTCAACTTGTCCCAGCCCGGAAAGTCTGCGTGGAGAACATCGAGCGCTTCCCCTGGCGGGCGATACTGCCTCTGGTGGAGGAGCGGGGCATGCGAATCTGCCTGGATGTCGGGCATCTCACGGTAGAAGGCGGTGATCCGCTGGAGTTCCTTGCTGATCATCGGGAGTTGATTGGGGAGATCCATCTCCATGACGCTTTTCCCGGGGATGTGAAGGGTCCAGCGATGCGAGATCACCTGGCACTGGGCAGGGGCAGGGTGGACTACGCTGGGCTCCTGGACAAACTGGTCGATGGAGGCTACGACGGGGTGCTGATCCTCGAGGTGAATACCGAGGATGATCTTCGAGAGAGTGTGGAGAGAGTGAGATTATGGATGTAAATGTACCGATTGTGGACTTCCACTTCCACGTGACCACTGCCGATGAGTACAGCGCCTGGTTCTTGGGCTGGTTGCGAGACTATGCAGGCGAGGCGACTCTCGCCCACCTGCGTCAAGTACTCAGCAGTCCGGAGGCCATGCTCGACTATCTCGATGAGCAGGGAGTGGACTATGCCGTAGCCCTGGCTGAGACGAATCCTCTCATCACGGGAACAAGTCCGAACGAGCGTGTGGTTGATTTCTGTCGGGGAAGTGATCGACTCATCCCATTCGCAAACATAAATCCCTATGTCACGGCTGATCTGGCGGGTGAGTTGCGCCACTGCGTGAACGATCTCGGCTGTCGGGGCCTGAAACTGTACCCAACCTATCAGCACTTCTACGTAAACGAAGCGCGCCTCTACCCGCTGTACGACGAGGCTCAGCGTTTGGGCGTCCCTGTGATGATTCACACAGGCTCCTCCGTCTTTCGGGGCTCGCGACTGAAGTACGGTGACCCGCTCCATGTGGATGACGTGGTGGTGGACTTTCCGGCGCTGACGATGATCATGGCGCACAGCGGTCGAGGTTTCTGGTACAACGCAGCGTTCTTCATGGCTCAGCTGCACGAACACGTCTATATGGAGATCACGGGCCTGCCGCCGCTAAGGCTGCCGCAGTATTTTCCCAATCTGGAACGCAATGCCGACAAGATCATCTTTGGCTCTGACTGGCCATCTATCACGGACATCAAGGGCAACGTCGCTGCCATCCGTAGCCTGGAGATGAGTGAGGATAGCAAGGCCAAGATACTGGGAGGCAACGCTGCCCGGCTGCTGGGGCTTTCGAGATGAGAGCACAGTCGGCGGACGGCCAGGAGAGCAGAAGGGGATTGATTGAGGTGGCGCTGGGCCGGCGTCCAACAGATCTATACATCCGCGACGGCAGACTGGTGAACGTGTACTCTGGCGAGATACTGGAAGGTCAGGATGTAGCGGTTAGCCAGAGGCGCATCGCCTACGTGGGCCCTCCCAACGGCCAGTTGAAGCCGGGCGACGAAATCGTGGACATCGGAGGGTCCTATCTCCTACCAGGGTTTGTGGATGCCCACGCCCACGTGGATTTCTTCGCCAATCCTCTCTCGCTCACCCCCCACCTCCTCACTACCGGCACAACAGCCGTGATGGCCGACCCCCACGAGGCGGTGGGTGCCCTGGGAGTGCAGGGCCTGGAGGCTCTGGTCGCCATGACCAGGGGTTTGCCCTTGAAGTTCTACTTCAGCGTTCCCGTGGCCACTCCCCCGATCCCTGAGTTGGAGGGAGCGCCAGTGCTCAGTGGCGAGGAGGTGGAGGCCTGGTTATCGAGGCCGGAGATGAGGGGCATTTCGGAGGTGACCTCTTGGGTGCGGGTGATCTCTGCCGACGATGATCTACTTGGCAAGTTCGAGCTGGCTCAACGCCTGGAGCAAAGGATCGAGGGTCACACCACAGGGGCGTCTTTCCAGAGGTTGAACGCCCTGGTGGCGGCGGGGATAACTTCGTGTCATGAGGCCATCAACGCCCGGGAGGCGAGAGATCGACTCCGCCTTGGGCTGCACGTCATGCTGCGTCATGGGTCCATCCGTCGAGACCTGGACTCTCTGCTGGACTTGATCACCGGCGAGGCCAGTGTGGACACCAGCAGAGTGATGCTCACTCCAGACTGGATGGATCCTCCGGCAATACTGCGGCATGGATACATGGATAGCCTCGTGCGAGTGGCTATTGATGGAGGGGTGCCACCAGTTACCGCCATTCAGATGGCTACCCTGAATCCGGCAAGATACCTGGGGCTGGACACTCAGATTGGCGGGATTGCACCGGGCAGGGTGGCCGATATCGTGGTCGTTGACGATCTGGAGGATTTGACTCCCAGGCTCGTCATCGCGGACGGGAAGGTCGTGGCCAGAGATGGCGAGTACATAGGAGAACAACTCTCGGTGCCGCCGGATGCCCTTCGACTATCGTGGCTACCTCACCGCGTGATACCTGGTCAGCTCAATCCCTCAGACTTCGAGGTGCACAGTTCACTTCCCGATGGATCGATCACGGTGCCGGCGATCCGGGCGGCGGACAAGACGATCACTGAGCGTGAGGACGTGACATTACCCGTGCGTGATGGCCGCATCGGACTCCCCGTGGACGGCGACGTGCTCAAGATCGCTCTCTTGAACACGGAGTTGCCGGGTTTCAGGGTGGCGTTCCTCACAGGGTTTGGTGCCCCAGTGGGCGGGCTCGCCTCCAGTCTTGCGCATGAGCCGCATCGCCCGCTGGTCATCGGCTGTCGGGAGCCCGATATGGTGCTGGCCTTGAGCCGTGTCCGGGAATTGGGCGGGGGAATAGTGCTGGCCCACGACGGAGAGGTGCGCGCGGAGATACCGTTGCCGATAGGTGGACTGATGTCGCTCGAGCCGCTGGAGAGGCTTGCCTCTCAAATAGAGAGTCTGAACCGAGTGCTACGAGAGATGGGATGCGGTCTGGAGAGCCCCGTGTTCACGGTAGGCTTCCTGACCTTCTCCACTTTACCGTGGCTGAGATTGACTCCCCAGGGTCTCAGGGACGTGAAGGATGGTCGGATAGTCTGGCCGGCGTCAGCGGGCTAATTCCTGAGTGGGGCCCATGACCACACCTCTCTCTACCAGTGCTTTGCAGACCACACAGTATGCGGTGTAGGGCAGAGCCTCGAGGCGCTCGGCCAGTATCTCCTTCCCGCAGATGTCGCACAGGCCGTAGGTGCCGTCCTCCATCATGGTCAAAGCGCGGGAGAGGTCATATAGCTTCTCTTCCAGATTGCGCAGCAGGGCGAGCGTCTTCTCGCGCTCGTACAGATCTGGATCTCCCTCCTCTGGATCGGCATCCAGTTCGTGCTTGAGCATCGCTTTCATGCGACTGATCTCGGATACCGTCTCTTCCCGGTTGGCTTCGAGCTTGTTTCTGAGCTGCTCCCGCCTGTCTTCGATCAAGACATCCCTCCCCATGCAGCCTTGCTAACCGGAATCGCCCGCCGTCATCTGGACAGCGGGCAACTGGGTTGCCAACATCGTGTGATGTCTAAGCCTATACTATATACCGTATTTTTCGTGGGATGTCAACGCACAGGAGCGTACCAGAGCTCTCTAAATCTCCCTGTTGCTCTCCTCATGCGGCCAAAGCTCCCCTTTTCGTTGTGCGCATCGCTGCCTTGCCAATCGGAGAGGCTCTGCTATAATCCACTATGGTGCATGGCTGCTGTGGGGGATCAGGATGTCTGACGAGAGGATGGTGTCTCCAAAGGTGAGAGGAGAGGACAGGGTCCAGGAGTCGAACCTGCGCCCGCGCAGCCTAAAGGAGTTCATCGGGCAGACCAAGGCGAAGGAGAACATCCGCATTCTTCTGGACGCTGCAAGGGCGCGCGGCGACGCTCTGGACCATGTATTGCTGTACGGTCCTCCAGGGTTGGGGAAGACCACCCTTGCCCACATCATAGCTCGGGAGATGGGGGTCAGGATCACAGTCACCTCCGGGCCGGCTCTGGAGCGAGCTGGCGACCTGGCTGCAATCATCACCAATCTGGGCAAGAAGGATATTCTCTTCATAGATGAGGTGCACCGTTTGAGCCGCGTGGTGGAAGAGCGACTCTACCCTGCGATGGAGGACTATGCCCTGGACATCGTCATCGGCAAGGGCCCCAGCGCCAAAACCATTCATCTTCCCCTGTCTCGGTTCACGGTCGTTGGCGCCACGACCCGGATCGCTCTCCTCACCGCGCCTCTGCGAGGCCGTTTCGGTGTGGTGCATCGCCTCGATTTCTACGATCGGGAGGAGATGAGAAGCATAGTGAGG
>DATKVP010000046.1:0-3963 GCA_035530015.1 Anaerolineae bacterium
TCGACCGGGGAGGAGAGCACCACAGACCAATCGGTGTTGCCGCAACAGTGCACTCCCCGCAGTCCCTCAAGGCCACCCAGCGCCTCCTCCATGAGAGCCACAGCCCTCTCCCGTGTCAGAGCAACATAGGCCGAACCGAAGGAGGCCATGTACGGCTCGTCCAGGAAGATGATAGTCGTCGGATGAAACCGGCGGAGTTCTCTCTCCTGCCACATCGCCTTCAGCCTTAGGTGCTTCGCCACCGCGTCCGCCAATACCTCGTCGTAAAGGATAGGGCGCCGGTCCTGATCCAACACCGTGAGGCCCCAGCTCACAGGGCCCGTGACCTGCCCTTTCACGGCCCTGCAGCGATCGAACTCGCCCCTCGACCATTCGACCCATCCGGCAGCGTACGGTGGCGTGAGGGCGTAGGCGTCCAGGTCGCTCTCCAGGTATGCCGTGTAGAGGCGCTCCAGGTCCGCGGAGAGGTCCCGAGCGCGGTCAACGTAGATGCGTTCTTCCTCCAGGACGAGTCCAGGGAAACCTTCACTGAACTGCACGTACATGTTCTCAAGAAAGCTGCGCTTCGGAAGCTGAGGCCAGCCCAGCAAGTCGGGGAAGCTAGCCCGTATCGCGGCACAGGCCTCACGAGCGTCCTCATGAGGCAGGCTGCCAACGTGGATCGGCAGCAACTCTGGCCTGAACTGACCCATCTTCCACTCCACCTAACCTAGACCTCGCACTCTATCTCGAACAGACGGAACGCAGACCCTTGACAAAGGGCGGATATACGATGCCATGCTCGGTGATGATTCCAGTGACGTAGCGATGCGGAGTCACATCAAAAGCCGGATTGGCCGCCCTTACCCCCTGTGGAGCGATCATCTGCCCTCGGACGTAGATCACCTCGTCGGTATCGCGCTCCTCTATGGGGACCTGATCCCCTGACTCGAGCGCGAGGTCTATCGTCGAAGTTGGCACCACCGGGTAGAAGGCAACTCCGTTCGCACTGGCTACCACTGCCAGCTTATAGGTACCTATCTTGTTGACGACGTCTCCATTGGCCACTACCCTGTCCGCGCCCACGAAGACGAGATCTATCTTGCCATTCTGAAGGAAGTATCCTGCGGCGTTGTCCGCGATGAGAGTCATGGGGATGCCGTCTCGCATCAGTTCCCAGGCTGTCAGCCTGGCACCCTGAAGGCGAGGACGAGTCTCGTCCACAAACACGTGAACGCGCTTCCCCTGTTCCCAGGCCGTCCTGATAGGGGCCAGCGCCGTGCCGTAGTCTACCGTTGCCAGTGCTCCCGCGTTGCAGTGTGTCAGGATGTTGTCTCCATCCTCTATGAGTTCCGCTCCGTACGCGCCCATTCGCCTGTTGGCTTCCACGTCCTCGTCGGCGAGGGCCTCCGCCTCAGCGATGAGGGCCTGCCGAACCTCATCAACACCTCGCAAAGAATCATCCTCGAGCCTGGTCAGCATCCTCTCCAGGGCCCAGAAGAGATTGGAGGCGGTGGGGCGAGTCGCTCGAAGGACTTCGGCTGCCTGCCGCGCATCGGCCACCAGCTGGGGCTTGCTCTGCGCCTCGCTGTGCACGGCAGCCAGAGCCAGACCGAAGGCCGCAGCGGCGCCTATGGCAGGCGCACCTCGGATGTACATCTCCTTGATAGCCCTGGCGACGTCTCGATAGTCTGTGAACTCCACCTCCACGTACTCGTGGGGCAACTGCCGCTGGTCTATCATTCGCACTGAACCAGAGTCCCATTCGATGGTGCGCATGGCCACACCTCGCTCATGGATTATCCGGAAAGAGTCAAAAAAAATCTCTCCACAGTGGAGAGAAAGCCCGCGTGACTTCCGCTCATCTTCCAGACTCCACTCCCACCGGTCAGTTCCCTCCCAGCCCAATCTCGAGAGAGCTGACGCACGTACTGGAGCGGAACCCGCCGGAATTGGCACCGAAACCACGGATCGACCGCACGCCTGCAAACGAGTGCTGTCTGGGCCACTACCAGGCCGTGCGCCCTCCGCAGAAGGTTGCCGGGGTTTCCCAGGGCCGGTCCCTCCACCCCTCTGGATAAGAGCTCACATCGTATTTCGATGTCCAAAGGGCCCGCAGATTGTAAACGAACCGCCTCACGCGTGCCAGCCTCGCTGGCCCCAAGAGGTCATTTTGTCGACAACCTATACTAGCATGCCTGATGATCCATGTCAAGGAAGCCCCATTGGGACCGCTTTCCGGGCCAGTGAGCCCTTGTCGTTCCCCGACGGAGAACGCCTCGCACACCGCCCGATCGGAGGTTCTGGCAACCCTCTCGCATGGGTCACATGAGAGATCCGGCCAATCGCTCAGCGGCGGCCCCTCACATCCAGAACCTCTGGGTTCACCGGATTGCGGGGCATCCGCCCCTGCAATGCGGCAACCAGATTCTCCGCCGCAATGGTGGCCATCAGCGTCCGAGCCGCGACGCTGGCACTCGCGATGTGGGGCACAACCACGCAGTTGTCCAGTTCCAGGAGCGGGTCGTCGGGATCCATGGGCTCAGGGTCCGCGACGTCCAGCCCCGCTCCAGCTATCTCGCCCGAGACCAGGGCCTGGTACAGTGCGCGTTGATCAACCACCTGACCCCGAGAGGTATTGACAAAGACGGCCGTCTTCTTCATCATCACGAACTGCTCAGAGCCGATCATGTGGTAGGTCTCCGGCGTGAGAGGCGTGTGGAGACTGATAAGATCCGATCTCCTCAGCAAAGTCTCCAGGTCAACGTAGACCAGGCCCAGCTCGCGCTCGAGGACCGGCTGGCGCTCCAAGTCGTGATACAGGATGCGCATCTCGAATCCAGTGGCGCGTTTTGCCACTGCACCACCTATACGCCCCAGACCTATGAGGCCGAGGGTAGCCCCATGCAGGTCATACCCCAGGTAAAGCATCGGACCCCAGGTTTTCCACCGTCCAGCGCGCACGTACGCGACCGCCTCCACGACCCTTCGGGCGACACACGCCAGCAGCGTGAAGGCGAAGTCCGCGGTCGTGTCAGTCAGGACTCCAGGTGTGTGGCACACCATGATGCCTCTCTCCGTCGCCGCCTCTACGTCTATGTTGTCGTAACCGATGGCGTAGTTGCTGATCGCTCTGAGGCGCGGGGCCGCGTCCATCAGTTCGGCATCCATCTTGTCGTTCAACAAACTGAGGACGCCGTCCGCGGTCTTCAGTTCCTCGAGGAGCACTTCCTGCGGCGGCGGCATCTCACCTTCCCACACTTTCACCTGTGCGCAGCCGCGCAGGCGACTCAATCCTGCTTGCGGTATCAATCGGGTCACGTAGACGCTCGGTAGTCCTTCCACCATCTGCCTCCCCTCTTGACAGCACATCAGAGCCAGGATATGATCACCTTGCTGCAAACGATTATATCTTTGGGCAGAAGTCAAGTCAAAGCCCTTGCGTAAAGGAGAAACCTCCATCACACCCACTCTCAGCAGCCACAATGACACACACGACGGCATCTCCTGTACTCGGCCCGAATGGGTATCCCCGTGGCCGCTGGGACGCCCGCGCATCGTTGGCCGGCAAACCCAGCAGTCCCTGACAACGATTCGATACTTGGCACAACGATGGAAGACCTGACCCCGGAAGCCATACAGAGAGATCTGGGCACCGAGTTTCTGGGCCAGCACGTGGTTTGCTATGGCCGCGTGGACTCCACCAATGCCGTATCCAAGAAACTGGCCGGAGAGGGAGCACCGGAAGGGACCCTGGTCGTCGCTGAAGAGCAAACCGCCGGTCGCGGCCGGCGCGGTAGAAGGTGGCTTGCCCCCGCCGGCAGCAGCCTGCTGGTGTCGTTCATCCTGCGTCCCTCTCTGGCACCAGAAGGACTTCCCCTCCTGCTCATGGCCTCAGCTCTGGCAGTGGCCCGCGCCATCGAGGAGTCAACCGGACTGGCGGTTCACTTCAAGTGGCCCAATGACATCATGCTGCGGGACAAG
>DATKVP010000047.1:0-3437 GCA_035530015.1 Anaerolineae bacterium
ATCTTCAGGCGCGGTCAAGGTCATCCTCGATTATGACGGCACTCTGACGGCGGAAGAGGAACAGGTCGGAGAGCTGGCGGACAAGTCCATCGCCACTCTCTCACGGGACATTTTGAAGGTGCCGCTGTCCCAGGTGAAGGAGGATTATTCTCGCACCCGGGAGATGATCATGGCTGAGCCGCACAAGTATTGGTGGGAGGTCAACGGGGGCATTGCCACCTACGCCGACGAAGGGGCTTTCATCACCAATACGACCACCATCCAGATCATGCTGCGCTTGAACCCCGCGTACGCTGAGGCGGTAGGTGCGTACTTCTCCGATGTCGAATACGACCCCATCATGGATTGCAGTAACTATCTTTTCCACAAACATACATTCGATCTGAAGCCTCGTTTTCGCTCAGCGGCAGAGGCCGTGCTGGGTGAACTGGTGGATTCGCCGAGCGTAGAACCGCTGGTGCTCAGCAGTTCCCTAGGTGACAAGGTCACGAAGAATCTCCGGACCATAGGGTTTGGAGAGATGAGGGTCCTGGGCGACACGCGGCAGTACGGGATAGACCCCTCGTGGACGAAGGAGTTTTCTCATCCAGAACAGGGTAGGGGGCAAATCTTCCGGGTGGATGAGCGACACACTATAGATCTTCGTCGCCCTGCCTACTACGAGAAACTCACTGGCGAGATGGAGGACACACGAAGGCTGGTCGTCGTAGCCGACACGTGGTCCATGCCCGGCGCGATGCCCATGATGATGGGCATTCCCTTCCTGCTCCTCAAGACGTCATACACTCCTCGTTGGTGCGAAGAGTACGTCAGGGCTCACGCATATGGTGAGATGTTGACCGATCTCGTGCTCTTGCCGGAGAGGATCAGCGCCCTGGCTTGACGCGATCATGTGTCTTCAGTTTCCTCGAGGCGGCCCTTGTGCGCGAACTGCTTGCTGAACAATTCTGTCAGCGTTTGAAGGGTATCCGCGTCCGCGGGTTTCTTGTCTTCTCTTAGCCGGGAGATGCGGGCAAAGCGCAGGGCGAACCCCGATTCATACTGAGGGCTGGCCTGGATCTCGTTGAAGAGAACTTCCACCATCACCCTGGGCTCTACGTAGACCGTCCCTCCCTTACGATGTGCCTCCAGGGCCAGGAGCCTCTCTGTCATCAGCTGGAACTCAACGTCAGTAAGGCCCTTGAAGGTCTTGCCCACCTCTAGGAAGGCGCCGCTGTCCTCCTCCCTCACGGCCAGGTGATAGTTGCTCAGCCATCCGTGGCGGCGACCATACCCCCAGTCCGCGGCCACGATCACCACGTCCAGAGATAGGGTGTGCTTGACTTTGAACCACGACTTGCCCCTTACTCCTGGACGGTATGAGCTGAACAGGTGTTTGACCATTACGCCCTCATGGCCGTCACGATAGGCCTGCTCCGCGAATTCCTCTCCTTCGGCCAGTGTGTGTGGTATGTTTCTCGCTGCGGTGACCATGGTTCCCCTGGTCTGCTCGAGAATTCGCCGTCTCTCCTCGTATGGGCGATCCACGAGAGAGTCACCATCTCGGTAGAGGAGGTCGAAGAGGTGGAGTTGCACCGGGACCTGCTGCGCCATCTTCTCCACATCGTGTACCCTGCGAAAGCGCCTCATCAGATGCTGGAAGGGCAGGGGTCGGCCCTGGCGATCGATGGCTATGACCTCACCCTCGAGAATCGCCTCATCCGCTTGCGTCTGGTCTAGCACCTGGTCAACCACTTCGGGTAGACTGGCTGTCACCTGGGAGAGATTACGGGTGAAGATCTTCACCACCGGTCCATCCTTGTGTATCTGGACCCTGGCTCCATCGAGCTTGTACTCCAGCGCTATCTCTCCCCTGTGAAACTCCAAGGCTTCCCTCAAGTGCTGTACTGGTTGGGCTAGCATCGGCTTCAATGGTCTGAAGAGGAGCGGCCGGGTCTGTTCCAGCCCCTCCTGGCCCTCATGCAAAGCGAGCAGCGCGACCTCGCCCAGATCTCCGAGGAACATGTTGGCCCGGCGGACGGTTTGCTGCTTGGCACCAGAGGCCTCAGCGATGGCGTCAAGCAGTATGCCCTCGCTGACGCCGTGGCGCATCTCGCGCAGGATGTTCTTGACCAGGTACTTGGCCTCGAGAGGATTGGCCCGCGATAGAAGAGACTCGAGGAGCTCCTCTTTCTGCTTGCGCGAGCCCTTGCCCCTGGCCTCTGCTATGGTTTCCAGGGTGGCATAGACCTCCAGGATGTTGAGGGAAGGGGAAAGGGGCGTGGTCTTCCCCATTCTCTCCAGCAGCAGCCGCACGGCCTCACCGGCGTCTACCGCCTGATCGAACACGTCCTGCCACTCCCCGTCGGAAGCTTCCGTCAGATGGGTGATCGCTTTGAGCACGGATCGCCAGCTGAGGTTGAGAGTACGTGCATCCCACTCGGGGAACACCTGCCCCAGAAGCAACCGCACTCCAGGTTGAAGTTCATCAGAGGCCAGCTCTCTGAGGAACTGGGCGATCATGTCGCGCATTTGCAGGCGACTTGAGGTCTTCTCCAGTCTCTCGCCCAGCGACGCCAGAGTTTCGAAGCTTGTCTGGGCCATCTCAGTCCTTTTGCGAAACGCTCGTGCAGACGTTCGGCGGACGCGGCATCGGCTGATTATACCAGCGCTCTGAGGCCTCGACAACGGCCACTGCCGGGGGTGGGGATGAGTCGAGCCGAGTTGGCCCGTGGTCTACACGCTTCGCAGTGAGGTGTAGAGGGCCAGGATGCGCGCAGCGGCGTTCGACGTGTGTGGCGAGGCATGACGGGTCGAGGTCTGCCGACGACCAGCTTGCACATCTTCCGTGAGATGCTATACTGGGCGCAGCATTGGGGTGGCCAGGATGATCCGGGCAGAGTCGTCCAGGATCCGTGCTGGTTTGCGCATCTTCGGCGGCGTCGCTGTGACCAATGAAGCCGGGTACTGATCCCGCAGGGCACTTGGCTCCGTCGGCGATAGACACCGAGGGCATGGCAGGCCGCTCGGACCTGGACTCTCCAGGGGGACAAGGCCCCGGCGAGGTAAGAGATCCTCTGACATGCGTGGGGCATGGTGAACTCCCGTTGTAGACTCTGCATGATCTTGGTTCTCTTGACTCTGGCAGGTTGTGCTGGGCCGGAGTCTTTGATGTCTCCGCCGTCTGCTCGCGCGACGACCCCTGCCGCTACCGCCACCGCATCTCCCATTATGGCTCCCGTCTCAGCCCCAACGCCAGGCGCCTCTCCCACCGCGACCAGCACGCCCGCACCGCTGGTGCCCCTGCGAGTCTCCCTGTCGTGGCAGTATCCGACCAACGAAATGGTCTGGTCGGTGGCCACGGCGGATCTGGATGGTGATGGGGCCGAGGAGATCATCGCCGCCTCCTATGACAAACACGTCTACGCCTTCGGGCAGGACGGCCGCTTGCTGTGGCG
>DATKVP010000048.1:0-5952 GCA_035530015.1 Anaerolineae bacterium
CAGCGCAGCGGGGCGATCAGAAGACAAAGACGAAGGTCAGATCGTTGACGTTGGTGTTGGTAGGGCCGGTGATCAGCAGGTCATCTAGCTGATCGAAGAAGCTGTACGAATCGTTGTTGGCCAGGTAGTCCCTGGCCAACAGCTTTTTGTCCCGCGCTCGGCGTAGTGTCGAGCCGTCGGCGATGGCTCCGGCGGCATCCGTTGGACCGTCGGTGCCATCGGTAGCCAGGGCCACGACCACGGTCTCGTCGAGACCATCCAGCTGGATGGCGGCTGCCAGGGCCAGTTCCTGGTTGCGCCCCCCCACACCCTCGCCCCGAATGGTCACGGTGGTCTCTCCGCCTGCCACCACACAGGCTGGCCGCTGAAGAGGCTGGCCCGAGTGGAGGATCTCCTTGGCGATGGCACAGAAGACGTGGGCCACCTCGCGGGCCTCACCCTCCACAAAGGTGGAAAGAAGCGTGGTGTGGAAACCGGCATCCTGGGCCTGTGCGAGAGCGGCCTGAGCTGCGATCTCGTTGCTGCCGATGATCAGGTTATGCGTCTTGGCGAAGAGAGAGTCCCCCTCCTTCGGCGTATCCGGGATGGCGCCGTCCTTGCCCGCGCTGAGCCGTTCAATGATGGGGGTGGGCAGCTCGGCCACCAGGTCGTATCTTTCCACGATCTCCCAGGCTTGGGAGAAGCTGCTGGAGTCGGGTACGGTGGGTCCAGAAGCGATGACGTCCAGCGGATTGCCCACCACGTCTGACAGGATGAGGGAGATCACCTCTGCGGGATAGGCGGCGCGAGACAGGTTGCCTCCCTTGATCTGTGAGAGGTGCTTGCGTATGGTGTTGATCTCGTTGATGGTGGCACCGCACCGGAGGAGGGCTGAGGTGAGGGCCTCCATATCCCCCAGGCTCACTCCTTCGACGGGCAGAGTCATCAGCGCCGACCCGCCTCCAGAGATGAGGCAGATCACCAGGTCGCCTTCCGATGCCTGCCTGGCCAGATCTACCATCTGCCCGGCGCCGGCCATGCCAGCTGCGTCTGGAAGGGGGTGACCTGCTTCGTTGATGCGGACGATACTGGTGTCGGCGAGATAGCCGTACTTGGTGTTGATCATTCCAGCCGTGACGCGGGCACCGAGGATATCCTCAGTGGCCCTGGCCATGGAGCCCCCCGCCTTGCCACCGCCAACGACGTAGATGTTCTCGTAGTTGTCCAGCTCGTACGTGCGCTCGCCGATGAGCAGCTTGTTTCCTTCCAGGTGCACCTGACGCTTGATCGCCGCGATGGGGTCCACAGCCTGAAGGGCCGCATCCAGGATCGGGAGGATCCTCTGGCGCTGTGCTCTGGTCGCTTTGTTGTTCAGTAGACGAGGATCGAATGTGCTCATCGCGCCTCCTCAGTCCTCGGCAATCCCATTCGATAGCGCTGCGCGCAACAACTGGACGACGTCCATGACCTTGATCCTGATCTTCTCGCGGCGAGCCGCCATGGTCAGGGTTCGTTCGCACTGCTGGCACGAGCTGATGATGACCTCTGCTCCCGCTTCCTGGGCCTGTTCCAGGCGTCGCCTGGCCACCGCGCTCGAAAGGTCGGGACTGAGGGACTCCAGGTTGCCCCCGCCACCGCAGCAGAGCGCGGTATCTCGGTTGTCTTCCATCTCCACCAGTTCCACGCCGGGTATGGCCTGGATGATGCGGCGAGGCGCGTCGTAAACCCCGCTCTTTCGACCCAGGTCACAGGGATCGTGGTAGGTGACCCTCATCTCCAGGGTCCGCAGGGGTACCCTCCCCGCCTCCACTAACTCGGCCAGAAACTCGGTGGAGTGTTTCACCTGGACGAAATCTGGCGCATACTCGTGCGTCCACATGTGGTAGCAGGAGGGGCACGTGGTGACCAGGGTCTCTGCGCCCAGAGCTCTTACCGACTCCAGGTTGTGATCCACCAGGTCTGAGACGGGCAGGCCGGCAGAGAGCAGAGGGTACCCGCAGCACCATTCCTCCCCGCCCAGGGTGGTGAAGTCTACCCCGGTTGCCTGCATGATCTCCACCAGGTCCTGGAGGATGCCATAGGCCATGGGGAAGAGGGCGGACACGCAGCCGGTGAACAGCACAACCTCGGCACTCGCTTTGCCCACCAGACCTTCCGGCCTGGCCTCCAGATTCTCTGCCCACAACAGGCGGCTCTCGGCTGGCTCGTCGGAGATGTTGTGCGACGACCTCACGCGTCGCTCCAGTTCCACCAGGCTGTCGGGCATGTAGTCGCTCTCAGCCAGCAGTCTCCGGGCGGCGCCGAAGATCTCGTTGGTGCGCACCCCGCCCGGGCAGTTCACGAGACAAGACTGACAATCCGTGCAGTTGTACACCAGGCGGCTGATGGTGTCTGATAGGGGCAGCGTACCTTCGCTTATGGCCCGCAGCACCTGAATCCTGCCACGGGCGGTCATGGGCTCGCGTCGAAGCACGTCGTAGATCGGGCAGGCTGCCTGGCAGTAGCCACAGCGGTTGCAGCGCAGCATCTCTTGCTTGTATTCTCGTAGTTTCTCAATACCTTCCATTTCGAGTTCTTACCGTGAGGCCTCCGCGCGCCTCACGAGACATCATTTCTCCTTCAGTACTTCTCTAACCGCACTGGCAATGTCCCGGGACGTGAGGCCGTACATCTCCAGAAGCTCATCTGGCTTGCCGGAGCGCGCATACCGGTCCCTTATCGCCACGAATCGCAGAGGCACGGGACGATGCTCCGCGACTGTCTGGGCGACCACGCTCCCCAGCCCTCCATGGAGCAGGTGCTCCTCTGCGGTGACGATGGCTCCTGTGTCCGCTGCGGCCTCTCGGACGGCTTCGGCGTCCAGGGGCTTGACGGTGTGCATATCGAGGACTCTGGTCGATATCCCTTCTTCTGACAGCAGGTCTGCTGCCTCCAGCGCGCGAGAGAGCATGAGCCCATTGGCGATGATGGTAGCGTCTTTCCCGTCACGGAGTCTGATGGCCTTGCCGATGACGAAGTCACAGCCTTCGTGGTATACGGCGGGCACTGCTGGTCGGCTCAGCCTCAGGTAGACGGGGCCGACGTGCTCAGCCGCGGCGCGGACGGCCTCCCTGGTCTCAACTGCGTCGGCAACCACGAGCACCGTGAAGTTGGGCAGGGCACACGCCAGCGCAACGTCTTCGATAGCGTGGTGTGAAGCGCCGTCTTCGCCCACGCTGATGCCGCCGTGCGCGGCAACCACCTTCACGTTGAGATGGGGATAGGCCACGGACATTCTCAGCTGGTCGAAAGTGCGACAGGTGGCGAAAACAGCAAAGGTGCTCGCAAAGGGGACCTTGCCGCAGGTTGCCAATCCGGCTGCTGTGCCGATCATGTTGGCTTCGGCGATGCCCATCTCAAAATGCCTTTGGGGAAACTCGGCAGCGAAGAGCCTGGTCTTCGTTGATGAGGAGAGATCGGCATCGAGAACTACGATGTCCTTGTTCTCACGTCCGAGTTGAAGAAGAGTCTGGCCGTAGGCCTCCCGGGTGGAAACCAGTTCCGTCAATAGTGTATTGCCCTCTGATCCGTCGAGTGGATTCTCTGTCTTTCTTGGCCTAGCACGGGCCTGGATACTGTACTTCACAAACCTTGCACCTTTCCTCGGTTCTCACTTCGCCAAGGCCCCGGTCCATCTCCGCCCGGTCAGGCGCGTTCCCGTGGAAGCGCAGGTTGTTCTCCATGAAAGAAGCGCCTTTGCCTTTAGTCGTGTGTGCAATGACGATGCTGGGTTGCCCCTTGACTTGCTGAGCCGCCGTTATTGCCTTCAGGATGGCTTCCATATCGTGGCCATCCGTTTCTAGGACGTGCCACCCGAAGGCGCGCCACTTGTCGGCCAGGGGTTCCAGGCTCATCACGTCCTTGGTCCAGCCGTCGATCTGCTGCCGGTTGCGATCCAGTATTGCCGTCACGCTGTCCAGTTTGTAGTGGGAGGCGGCCATAGCGGCCTCCCAGACCTGGCCCTCATCCACCTCTCCGTCGCCCATGAGTACATAGACCCGATAGTCCTTGCCGTCCAGTCTCCCGGCCAGGGCCATGCCGTTGGCGATGGAGAGCCCTTGTCCCAGTGACCCAGTCGAGGCCTCGACGCCAGGCAACAGGCCCATGTCCGGATGGCCCTGCAAGGGGCTGTCGCACTTGCGGAGGCTATAGAGGAGCTCTCGCGGGAAGTACATGCTCTCAGCCAGGGCGGCGTAGAGAACTGGCGCGGCATGTCCCTTACTCAGGACGAAGCGATCTCTGTCTTCCCACTGTGGGCGGTTGGGATCGTGGCGCAAAACGCCGAAGTAGAGGGCAGCTAGGATATCCGCGGAGGATAGGGAGCCACCAGGGTGACCGGAACCAGCGGTGGCGGTCATGCCGATAACGTGGCAGCGCAGGCATCGCGCTTTGCCCTGCAACTCGGATAGGGACAACCTCTTTTCTGTCATAACTGACCCTTCTATTCTAGCTCAATTCGCAGGTGATCGCAAAACTGCGCATCAGAGGCATGGAAAATGATGGGTGAGGCAGTACCGGCTGGGCTGTGAGCACTTTGCTGAACGTGTCTGCGAGGGGGACGATCCTTCGCGGACTCTGCCGGGCTGCACCCGATATACATAACACCTTGGCGTTGGTGCAGTGACTGATGGGGCTTTGCTCTCGGGTCTTCGACCGCCGCCTGACCCCGAAGCAAACGAGCGGTGCGCAGTCTTTCACCCTATCCTCGGTCGCCCAGAGCGCCTTCCTCTATCCTCTGGAGAGAGTAGTTCTCTCGCATCATGTAGAAGATGCCTAACAGTGTCAGCGGGAGGAAAGTGATGGCGTGCAGGGCGAAGGCGAAACTGAGGGCCAGTTCGCGCTCGACCCCGAAGACCTGCAAGGTGCTCACCACAAGCCAGTGATATACGCCGATGTAGCCTGGCGACGAGGGCACGGTCATTCCCAGGCTTGTGACGCAGAGCAGCAGGAAGGCTGCGGCAGGCGGGGCGTCGATGTGAAAGGCGAACATGACCAGGAGCATGAACAGCCCACTCGTGAGCCATACCGCGATAGACCAGGCCCAGAGCATGAGATTCGCCCGCAGGGAGCCGAGCGGGTCGAAACCGGACAGCGCCGAGTCCAGCGATGCCAGCAGGCGCTGGGCCCCCAGGCGTGGGACGCGACCGGCAATGGAGTGTATGAGGGCGAGGGTCCTCGTCCGCCGGTAGGCCAGGGCCATGATGATGACGAAGAGGCAGAGGAAGACTGGGGCCAAAACCATGGCTGATTGCTGAATCCACGAGGGCAGGGCCACGAAGGGCAGAAGCAGGACCAGAAACAAGAGCAAGGTGAGAACGTCGAGGACTTTCTCCACCACGATGGTGGAGAACGCCAGCGATTTGCTCAGGTTCTCTGATTCTCCGATGACGTATGCCCGCGCCAGTTCTCCCAGCCTGGCGGGGAGAATGGTGTTGAGGGCGTAACTGATCATGAGAGCAGAGAGGAGTTTTCCCCGCCGGATCCTGGTGCGATCGCCTGGGAACAGAAGTTGCCAGCGCAGGACCTTGCTGGCGATGGTGCCCGCGAAGGGGAGCGCGGCTGGTATGAGCCAGACGTAGTTCGCCTGACGCAGGGCATTCAGTACCTCTCGATAGTCTATCCTCCACAGGACGAGTACGAGGCAGATCAGACTGATGACTACGCCCAGCCAAAAACGCCACTGTCTCATGTTGTGCCCACGTTCAATCTAAGCTCTCGCGCGAGGGACTCGTAGGGATCATGGTAACTGCCGCTCTCCAATGGACTCATTGCAGCAGGTTCGCCAGCCCGGGCAGGATGGCGTTGGTGAAGAGGGGAAGCGAGTAGTATCCGGCGAAGGCCACTGCCACATCTTTGATTATCTTGCCCATGGCGGCTGCCAGAAAGAACCACTTAGCGGGAAACCGGGAGGCACCCGCAGCGACGCCTGCAAGA
>DATKVP010000049.1:0-2824 GCA_035530015.1 Anaerolineae bacterium
TTCGGTGCCGTGCCTTTGCTCCTCTTGCTGACCCCCATGCTGCTCGTCGGTTTCTTCGCGGGTGAGGCCTTCATTCTTGGTCTCAACCCGCTCCTCTTCCTGGTGGCCTTCATCCTGCCCCACGGCTTGTTCGAGCTGCCGGCGGTCGCGCTGGCCACTGCCTTCAGCGTCCGCCTGGGCGCTTCTATCATGTCTCCCCCGTCAGGCTTCACCATCAGCGAGAGCCTGTTGCTGTCCCTCGCGGATCTGATCAAGGTCTTCGTCTTCCTGGTGATCCCCTTGTTGCTCCTCGCCGCGGCGATGGAAGTGTACGTCACCCCGCTGGTGGTCATGCACTTCTTCGGTGCCTAGCGTCTCTTCCTCACCTGATCCCGGTTTATCCACCCGCATATCTTGGAATTGTCTGGACGGCGTCCGCCTGGACAAGCGCTCTTGTGGATGGGCGGGTTTACTATTGAGCATCTGGGAGAACCGTGGTATAATGCTGCTCCAGAGCCTCGCTTGACCTTCGCCATTCTGCACCAGTGTCTATGACGTGTATTCTCGAGGTGGACCATGGGCGCGGACGCTGAGATTGATGAACGTGTAGAGCGGCTGCGTCGAGTGCTTCGGTACCACGACCACCGCTACCACGTGCTCGACGAGCCCGAGGTCAGCGACGCCGAATACGACGCGCTGATGGCGGAATTGAGAGAACTGGAGGCTGCCCATCCGGGGTTGATCACCCCCGACTCCCCCACGCAGAGGGTGGGCGCAGAGCCCCTGTCAGAGTTCGAGAAGGTGCAGCACCGGCGCCCACTACTCAGCCTGGAGAACGCCTTCAGCGAGGATCAGGTCCGGGCCTGGGAGAAGCGGGTGCAGAGGATCCTGGGAGACAGTGCCTCGATTCGCTACACCGTCGAGCCGAAGATCGATGGGCTGGCCGTCTCGCTGCGGTATGAGGACGGAGTCTTGATACAGGGCGCGACCCGAGGAAACGGGTTCGTGGGAGAGGACGTTACCCAGAACCTTAGAACCGTACCCGCCATCCCCTTGAGGATCCCCGTTGCGAGTGACGATCCTCCTCCTCGCTATCTCGAGGCCAGGGGAGAGGTGTACATGCCCAGAGATCGCTTCGACGAGATGAATCGACGACGAGAAGGGGAGGGGGAGAAACTCTTCGCCAACCCACGCAACGCTGCGGCCGGCTCGGTGAGGCAACTCGATCCGTCCATCACCGTGACGCGTCCCTTGAGCGTTTTTATGTACGCCGTGGGGGAAGTGGAGGGAGCGAGCCTTGGTACCCAATGGGATGCCCTGTTCTTCCTCAAGGGCATGGGCTTCCCCATAGCCGAGAACATAACGCGTTGTGAGGACCTGGACCAGGTGCTCCATCTGTACCGGCGGTGGCTGGCACAGAGGGACGATCTGAACTATGACGCCGATGGGGTGGTGATCAAGGTTGACAGCCTCGCGCAACAGGAAAACCTGGGAGAAGTATCACACGCGCCCCGCTGGGCCATCGCCTTCAAGTTCCCGGCGCAGGAGGGGATCACCAAGCTCCTGCGGATTGGCATCAACGTGGGACGTACCGGCTCCTTGAACCCTTACGCCGAGTTGGAGCCCGTGCAGATCGGTGGGGTGACGATCCGTCACGCCACTTTACATAATGAAGAAGACA
The DNA here is from genome assembly GCA_035530015.1 of Anaerolineae bacterium. GTDB lineage: Bacteria > Chloroflexota > Anaerolineae > UBA7937 > B3-Chlor > JAUVXJ01. Next base: position 1,661 of record DATKVP010000049.1, read on the forward strand.
TCCATCGCAAGGATATCCGCGAGGGTGACACCGTGGTCGTCAAGCGGGCGGGCGACGTCATACCTCAGATCGTGGCCCCCGTGAGAGAGCTGCGGGGGGGTGAGGAGCAGGTCTTCTCAATGGTACAGAACTGCCCCGTGTGCGGGCAGGGGGTAGTGAAGCCCGAGGACGAAGTGATGTACTACTGCATCAATGCGTCCTGTCCGGCGCAGCTGGTGGCGCGTGTGGAGCATTTCGCCTCTCGAGGGGCGATGGACATAGAGGGTTTCGGCGAGCGACTGGCAGGGACTTTCGTGGAGCAAGGGTTGCTGGAGGACGTGGCCGACTTCTACTACCTGACGCGCGATGACCTTGTTGGCCTGGAGGGGTTCGCGGACAAGAGCGCCGATAACCTACTGGAGGCGATAAAGGCTTCCAGGGAGAGGCCCCTGTGGCGTCTGGTGACGGGACTGGGCATCCGCGGTGTGGGAGCGGTGGTGGCCCAACTCCTCACCAGGGAGTTCGCCTCCATTGAAGAGTTGATGGGCGCGAAGGAGGACAGGCTGGAGGCGGTCGCAGGCCTGGGTCCTCACACGGCCCGAAACATCGTGGACTTCTTCTCGCAGGAGCGCAATCGAGGCCTGGTGGAGAAGCTGCGGCAAGCAGATGTACGTATGAGTCGCCTGCGTGAGGAGGAAGCCCCGCAGGAAGGTCGTCTGAGCGGCCTGACCTTCGTGATCACAGGGACGTTGCCCACGATGAGCCGCGAGGCCGCCACTGAGTACATCGAGTCGCGGGGAGGGCGCGTGACCTCGAGTGTGAGTAGGAACACGAGCCACCTGCTGGTGGGCGATTTGCCCGGGGCTGCGAAGGTGAGGAGGGCTGAGGAGCTGGGTGTGCCGCGGATGGGCGAGGAGGAGTTGCTCCAGCTGTCCGAGACCGGCTAGTCAGGCCAGAGAGGGGCCGGCGTGCCGTGCCGCTTCTCTCCATTGACGCTGGAGCAGGGAGGTCAACTGTGGAAGAGAGGGATCGCCAGTCTGTCACCAAGGTGGAGATTCTCACCGTGGAGTATCACCTCGTGGGCTACGTGAGGACGGGGGGCAGACGCTTCTCCACCTGGCTCAATCTGGGAGATGTTCAGATGCCGAAGCTGGAGAACGTTGCGCTCAAGTCGCTCCACGACCC
>DATKVP010000050.1:0-3312 GCA_035530015.1 Anaerolineae bacterium
CCCCTTGTCCCGCCAGCCGTTCGCCGGATCGCGAAACGTTTGTGATCAACGCAAGGGAGAAGGACCTATGACTGAGAGACCCAGCTTCTCTGCATTCTTGACCAACCTGCAGGCACCCATGCCCTGGCGCCGCAAGCTGGCATTATTGGCGCGCAACAACTGGATCAAGATTCGCACGGGCAGCGCCTGCTGCGGCCATGACGGCGAGCCAGGCTGTTGACAGGTCGCTTCAGAGAGACTGGGTCAGTCTCCGAGCACTTCCGATGACTGAGCTGCCAGTAGTAACGCTCACCAAAGGAAGGACCAAATGGCGCCTGAGATCCTGAAAGTGGCGACCTACAACTGCAACTCCATCCGGGCGCGCCTGGAGCTAGTGCGGGATTGGATAGCCAGAGAAGAGCCGCACATTCTATGCCTGCAGGAAACCAAGACGCAGGACTCTGAGTTCCCGGTGGAACCCTTCCAAGAACTGGGCTATCACGTGACCCTTCGAGGGCAGAAGGCACACGCCGGCGTGGCTGTGGTCAGCCGGGACGAGCCTACCGGAGTCACCTTTGGACTGGACGATGGAGAAGACCCCGACGAGGCACGTCTGATTCGCGCCGACATCGCCGGGATAGCTCTGGTCAACACCTACGTTCCCCAAGGGCGTAGCGCCGACTCGCCCCATTTTGAGTACAAGCTCAGGTGGTTCGACCGTGTGCGCACTTTCTTCGAGCGACACTACACCCCGCGGGATCCCCTTCTCTGGGTCGGAGATTTCAACGTCGCAGCCCAGCCCATAGATGTATACGATCCGAAGCGACTGGAGAAGCACGTGGATTTCCATCCTGATGCTCGCCAGGCGCTGGAGAAGACGCGTGACTGGGGCTTCGTGGACGTCTTTCGACGACATCACCCCGATGAACCGCAGCACTATACATTCTGGGACTACCGAGTGCCCAATGCCCTACAAAGAGGAATGGGGTGGAGGATAGACCACATCTGGTCCACGGTGCCGTTGGCCGAGAGATCAAGCGGGGCATGGATCGATGTGGATGCGCGGACTGCAGACAAGCCGTCTGACCATACCTTCCTTGTGGCTGAGTTCATCCCGTAGGCTTGTTTCTCGGACCTGCGGTCGCCGGTGGTCAGCCGCGAGGAACAGAAAGGGGGGGCTCCACGATGGAAACTCGACCATTCGGCAATACCGGTGCGGAATTTCCCATTCTCAGCTTTGGCGCCCAGCGTATCGTCGATGAGCACGATTGCAGCGAGGAACAAGCCATCGCGATCGTAAATGAAGCGATAGACAAGGGCATCCGCTACTTCGACACCGCCTGGATCTATTCCCATGGCCAGTCTGAAGAGCGCGTCGGCAAGGTCGCTAAGCACCGTCGCAAGGAGATGTGGCTGGCCACCAAGGCTTGGGATCGAACCAGAGACGGTGCCCTCCGGCAATTGGAGGAGAGTCTTGTGCGCCTCCAGACCGACCACGTTGACGAGTGGCGCCTGCACAACGTGTGGAGCATCGGTGAGCTTGATAAGTGCTTCGCACCAACCGGGGCTATACAGGCGATGATCGAGGCTCGCGATCAGGGTCTGGTGCGCTTCGCCAGCATCAGTGGACATACCGATCCGCAGGTGCAGATCGAGGCGTTACGAAGATTCCCTTTCGGCAGCGTGCTCATCGCTGCTTCTGTGCTGGACCATTTCCTGTACAGCTTTGCTGAGGAGTTCCTTCCCGTGGCCCACGCCAAGGGAGTAGCCACCATCGCTATGAAGGTCTTTGCTCTGGGGAAGCTTGGACACATCTACGACCGTGCCCTGCGCTACACGCTCGGACTTGCGGTGAGCACCACCATAGTAGGCTGCTCAACGATGGATGAACTCAGAAGAGACCTGCAAATCGCGAAGGACTTCGTACCTCTCGGCGTCGAGGAACGCCTGGAACTGTTCCGCGAGGTACTGCCACTGGTCACTCCACAGAACATGCCCTGGAAGGCTAACGATTGGGATCACCCTACGGCCTGGAACGAGCGGTAGCATGTGAGGAGGATTGGACCCTAGGAACCAGAGGACGACGGAGAGCCTTGCTCGTCCCAGGGCTGCACGAACTTGAATCCGTGTCCCCGCACGGTGACGATGTACTGATGATCGGGGTCTGCAGAAGCGATGCGCCGCCGCAGCCGCCCCACCAGGGCGTCTATGGTCTCATCTGACACACCCTGCGCCATGTCCTCCGGCCACACCGCCCCGACTACCTTGTCGCGACTATAGACGCGGCCGGGGTTCTTGTGAAGGAGAACCAGCAGGCTGAACTGCGCCCTGGACACCGGTGGAGCCAGCTTCGTTCCCTGAACCCAGACCTCCCGTCTGTCCGTTTCCACCCATAGCCCCGTGCTTCTTCGCACCAGGGCCTCGGTCACCAGAGCCCCTGTGGCCTCCGGGTCGACGTAGAGTGCCTTGAAATCCAGCCCTATCTGTATCTCATCCCCGTCACGCAACACGTGAGAGCCAGGGATGCGCTCTCCATTGACGAAGGTCCCGTTTCGGCTTCCAGAGTCGTGGAGTACGTATTGACCCTGCTCCCTTTGCAGACGGGCGTGATGCCTGGATGCCAGACGATCACCCACAACTACGTCACTCTCTTCCTGACGGCCAATGGTCAGATTCCCCTGGGTTAGCACTATCTCTCTGCCCGGCTCTGCCCCGCCTCTCACGAGAAGCCGAGGCGCCCTCTCCTCCATCACTCGCCTCCAGTGTTGTCCTTGACAGGTCCCCACAAACTGAATATCATCTACCCGGGGACGCGGGGGACTGGTGAACACCAATTCATCTCCAGCCCCCTAGTGAGAAAGGCGGAATAAGACTTTGACTACCCCTTTGCCTCCCGATACCCTCCTGCAGGATAGGTATCGGGTAGTAGAGCTAATAGGGCTTGGCGGCATGGGAGCGGTCTACCTGACTGAAGACCTGCATCTCAGGGCCAAGCAGTTCGCCCTTAAGGAGATACAGTACTCCCTCGACCCCAACTCCGAGCTGCAGCAACAACTCCGAGAGCAGTTTCACAGGGAGGCTATCGCCCTCGCTAATCTCGACCACCCCAATCTGCCGAAGGTCTTTGACTACTTCTCCGAGAATGGTCGCGACTACCTAGTCATGGACTATGTGGCTGGCCCCAACCTGAAAGAGGTGCTCGACGATGCCCGGGCGAGCGAGCAGCACCTGCCCGAAAGCGATGTCCTGGAGTGGGCCGACCAGATATGCAACGCCCTCGCGTACCTCCATGGACAGACTCCCCCCATCATCCATCGGGACGTCAAACCGGCC
>DATKVP010000051.1:0-3311 GCA_035530015.1 Anaerolineae bacterium
CATCTCCACCCAGCAAGGGAGAGGAACCTTCATCAGTGAGCACCCAGACGACGAGCAACTGAGCCAACTGCGGAGGGAGAGGCTCAACGTGATCATCGGTGACGCCCTCCTCGAAGCTCTCAGCCTCGGATACTCTGAAGACGACATCAAGAGTACATTCCAGACTCGACTGGCGGAATGGCTTGAACAGAACACGTCAACAGACGAGCACGACAAAGGGAGATGACAGATGTCTTTCATGGGGTCCTCAATCCGCGTAAAGGACAAGCATAAGGAGACGGAAGAGGCCCGGCCCCTGCGCGACATGAGACTGGCAAATCCGGTCTCTATCACCATCTGGGCGATCATTATCGTGGCCGTGAGCGCTGTGGCTGCCCTGATGGCCAACCGGAGGATGCCGGATCTGTGGATATTGGCCTTCTTGTGCGCCGGCCTTCTCGTGGCATTCTACTTCCTCTTCGCTCTCAAGATCGCACAGCAATGGGAGAAGGCGATTGTGCTGCGGCTCGGCAAGTTCCACCGTCTTGCAGGGCCTGGGCTGTTCTGGATTCTACCCACCGTGGACAATGTCCCCAGCTGGATCGATCACCGCGTCATGGTCGCGCCATTTAACGTCGAACGCACCCTCACCAAGGACACGGTCCCGGTAAGCATCGATGCCGTCCTCTTCTGGATCGTGTGGGATGCCGAGAAGGCAGCTCTCGAGGTCGGGGACTACGAGGCAGCTATTGCCTGGGCAGCCCAGACGGCTCTTCGCGACATCATCGGCAGGATGATGTTGTCGGACATCCTAGTCGGCCGAGAGATGATGGACGAAGAACTGCAACATATCATCGACGAGCGCACCACCCCCTGGGGGATCACCGTCCAGTCGGTCGAGATTCGTGACATCATCATCCCCGAGGAACTGGAGGACGCCATGTCGCGCCAGGCCCAGCCGGAGAGGGAGCGACAGGCCAGGGTGATCCTGGGTGAGTCGGAAAAGCAGATCGCAGAGAGCTTCCTGGAGGCTGGGAGGACTTACGAGGATCACCCCACTGCGCTACACTTGAGGGCCATGAACATGCTCTTCGAGGGACTCAAGGAAAGGGGAGCCATGCTGATCGTCCCCTCCAGCGCCGTGGACACCATGAACCTGGGAGGCCTTGCGGGCCTTGCTGCTTATACAGACAACGTTCTCCCGCGGGATCTCAGGGCGGAAGACAGGGGAGAACAGTCACCCGAAATGTGATCAACCATACCCCTGGGGAGTCACCGGCAATCTCGGGCCACAATCGCCGGAGCACTGGGCGCAGTCCAAGTATGACTTGTCCCTGTGCGCCGGCCTATCTCTGCCCTGGGGGAGAGGTGATCGGATGAGAGCCGGGCCACTGAAGATCGGCGTCGCTGTCCTGCTTTTCACCGTTTGCCTTGGCTGCTACTGCCTCACCCTCGCGCCGAGCATTACCTGGGAGCACGACGGCGTCGATAGTGGAGATCTGGTTACGGCAGCCTACACTCTCGGCATCGCTCACCCGCCAGGCTACCCGTTGTTCATCCTGCTGGCCAAGCTCTTCACATTGTTGCCACTCAGAGAGGTGGCTTACAGAGTCAACCTGATGTCGGCGGTCCTGGCTGCCGCCACAGCCAGCGTGGTCTACTTCGTCATACTTCTACTCCGTCCTCGCGACATTCGCGCACCGAGCACGCTCATCATCGCTGCCGCATCAGCACTGCTTCTGGGGCTCTCCCGCACCTTCTGGTCGCAGGCCGTGATCGCTGAGGTCTATAGCCTGAACGCACTCCTGGCCGCCTTGCTCATCCTCTTTCTCACCCTGTACATCCGGAAGGGGCAGCGGGTGTGGCTCTGGGCCACGGGGTTGACTCTAGGTCTTGGTCTGAGCAACCACTTCTCCGTGCTCCTATTCGTGCCTGGCGCTCTATTGCTCATCCTCAAGAGACGGCATCCGCATCCTGCCACCTGTCTGGGAGCGGTGGCCTTCTTCCTGCTCGGTCTGAGCCCGTATCTCTACCTGCCTCTGCGCTCTGCGCATTATCCGCCGCTGGCCTGGGGTGCTCCTCATACCTGGTCCGGATTCTGGTGGACCGTGTCAGCCAGGATCTACAGAGAATACCTCTTGGGGCTACCACTGGTCTACCTGCCCGGACGAATCACCAGCTGGCTCGATATGTTGCACCAGCAGTTCACGTGGATGGGTTTGGTCCTCGGCCTGGTTGGGGTGTGGGACCTGTGGGAGGAGAACCGCGAATGGTTTGTGTTTTCCCTCACCTCGTTCGGAGCCGTTGTGATCTACTCACTCACCTATAACACCACCGATTCCTATGTCTACCTCATACCGTCCTACGTCCTCTTCGCCGTGTGGATGGCGCGTGGCGCCTGGTACCTGCTGCGGGAGGTGTGGCTGCACTGGGCAACAAAAAGGCGGGACCGCGGTTTGAGCGGGTCCCGCCTGATCTGGCTCGCCAGTCTCTCCCTGTTCGTGCTCCCGATGCTAGTGGCCCGAACAAACCTCCCAGCGGTGGACCTGAGCGCGGACAGAGAAGCCTACGAGTACGCGGTGCAGGTCTTCGCCTCTACGCCTTCCGACGCCGTGATCATCGCCGACACGGACGCCCACATCTTCTCGCTGTGGTATGTCGGATACGTCGAGGCCACCGAGCCGGTGGCTGTAGTTGTGGCCGAGGGTTTGTTCCAGTATCAGTGGTACAAGGACGCGCTAGGTCGCCACGATCCTCAGCTCGTCATTCCAGCCGCCGAGGGTGATCCCCACGCCCAGCTGCTCGCTTTCCTGGATGCCAACCTGCCTCGCCGTCCCATATACCTCACGGACCCCGACGAGTGGATCCTGGAACGGTACAGGCATTCCCCCATTGGGAAGCTCTACAAGTTGGGGGTGAAGGGATAGGTCACTTCCCACTCGCCGCCTGCCGGTTTCATCTCCACCAGCAAGCGGGCCACCTTGCCCGTGCCTCCAAGCGTGTAGTGTAATGTCACCTTGAAGTACTGGTACTCGCCACGCTGGGCGATTCTGTCAACCTCAATCGCTTCCATCTCCATCTTCTCATCGCCCAGCAACTCATCGAGCCCCTTGGCAAAATCCCCCTCGGAGAGCTTGCGTCCTAAGACCATCAAGTCGGCGTCAGGGGTCATCTTATACATGACTCCATACTCGCCGTCGGCCATGGCTGTGAAATAGGTCTCCAGCGCCCTCTCCGCTGTCGGACCGAATCGCCGCTGATACCACGAGTACCCCAGGTAGATCCCCACGGCGATGGCGAAGATTACCACCGCGCCACCTATCGCGGCACCC
>DATKVP010000052.1:0-4108 GCA_035530015.1 Anaerolineae bacterium
ATCTCTTCGCTCTTGGTACGGTTGCCCGCAGCGTCCACGGCCTCCACATAGATGGTGTGAGGCACAGTGATACTGGTGGTCACCATGAGGATGAGATCCTCGGGTGAGGGATCCTCAGGGGCCAAATCGCCTCCGCGGTCAATAGGCAAGCTGGCGATTGGCCACTCCTCAACGGGTACTTCATCAGAGAAGAGCTTGCGTAGTGTTGCGTCCTGCTCCTGCGTCGTGGTCATGACAATGGTCCAGCGTTGGTTGTAGGGGCTCACCGTATCGTAGGTCAGCATCTCATCGTCAAAGTAGAACTCGACTCTGTCCATGGAGAAGTTTTCGGTGGCCTGGGCCTGGATACTGACCCACTCGTCGGTCTCCATGACGTAGAGTTGCTCTGTGATGGGGTACGTGATCTGTACAGAGGGGGCCACGTTGTCCACCGTCACCTGGATCGTCGACTGGCGATAGAAGTTGTTCCAGTCCACGACGGAAAGCTGCAGGGTGTACAACCCGTCCAGATCTCTTACGTCCCAGGTTTCGAGCAGGCCGTTGTCCACCGTGTTGCGGTGGTCTCCGCCTATCTGCGTCCAGGAGGAAGGATTCAGGCCTGGTCCGTACTGGAGGCGGTATAGCTGGACTTCCGGCCCCCGAGCATTGCCCGTGACCTGTACAATGCCCTGTATGTAGCTGTAGGGACGGGGACTGGTGATGGCCACGTCGCCCGTGATAGGGGACGGACCGTGGACATCGCAATACTCGGACGGGGGCTGCGGTGTATTGTTCTCCCTCACCCAGTCCGCAGCCTCAGATGGGTAGATCTCAAACACCTGCTCCATGACCTCGTCGAGGGGGCAGTAGACGGTAGCCAGTCTCCCGGAAGTGCGACAGATGCGGAACATCTGGTGTATGTCGTCTTCCTCGGTGGGCACCGTACCGGGGAGGAAGACGTCCCTGATGGTGGAAGGACTGTGCTGGTTAGGGAGCAATCCAGACGTGGCGTCGACGACAGCCCACTCCAGTCCTGGCGGCTCGACGAAGGGCATGGCCGGTTCCCCTTCCAGCGCGGCCAGCATGAAGTCATGCCAGATCGGCCCTGCGCCCGCGGAGCCGGGCACGTGTTCCATAGCCTCATTGTCGCTGTTGCCCACCCAGACCCCTGTGCACAACTGGGGGGTGAAGCCGATGGTCCACGAGTCCCGAAAGTCGGTGGTGGTCCCCGTCTTGGCAGCCACAGGCCTGTCGTTGCCCAGCCACAGCACGCTCCTGGACCCGAAAGAGGGTGTACGCGCCACGTTGTCGGAAAGCATATGAGTGATGACGTAGGACACCTGGGGGCTAATGACCTCGCGCACTTCAGGGCTCTGATACTCCTCCAATACGTTACCGCTGGCGTCCTCCACCCGGAGGATGGCCACGGGATCGAGACCGCGATAGCCCGGCCTCAGACTGTCCTCGGGTACGGGCTGCCCAGCCATGTAGCCTCCATTGGCCAGCACGCTGAAGGCGTAGGCCATATCCAGCAGCCTTACCTCACCACCGCCAAGTGTGAGGCTCAGCCCGTAGTAGTCCCGCGTGAGGGTGTTTATTCCCATGCGATGGGAGAGATCGATCACGTTTCTCACGCCCACCCAACTCAAGACCTTGACCGCTGCCACGTTGATGGAGCGCGCCAGCGCTTGCCGTAGGCGGAGCGGACCGTGGAACTTGCGGTCGTAGTTCTCGGGCGTGTAGGGATTGGAGTAGTCAGGGTCAGGGAAAGTAGTGCGTACGTCCATGACCATCGTTGCCGGCGTGTAGCCCTGGCGCAAAGCCTCGGCATAGGTGAACATCTTGAACGAAGACCCGGGCTGGCGCTCAGCCAGGGCCACGTTGACTTGCCCGTCTATCTCCCGGTCGAAGTAGTCCAGGCTGCCCACCATGACCAGGATCTCCCCGGTGGCCGGCTTCATCGCCACCACAGCGGTGTTGGAGGCGTTCCGCTCGTCGGCCTGGAGTTCAGCAATGTGGCGTCGGGCGATGTCCTCGGCCTCCTGCTGGAGGCCCAGGTCGAGTGTGGTGTAGACCTTCAGTCCTCCCTGGTACACGACATCGGAGCCGTATCGCTCCTCGAGCAATTGGCGCACGTACATCACGAAGTGCGGCGCCTTGATGTCGAACCGCACCGGGGCGTAGTCGAGTTTCTCGGCTTTGGCGGCCAGAATCTCATCGTAGGTGATGTATCCCTGCCGGAGCATGGCATCCAGAACGAGGTGTTGGCGTATCTTGGCCTCTTCGGGGTTGGTGAGGGGAGAGTGTGAGGCAGGCGCATTGGGCAGCACGGCCAGCATGGCGCACTCGGCGAGGCTCAGGTCTTGGACGTGCTTCCCGAAGAAGTTCTCAGCGGCGGCCTCCACGCCATAGGCCATGTTTCCGTAGAAGACCGTGTTCAGGTACCATTCCAGGATCTGATCTTTACCGTACCGTCGCGTGATCTCAATGGCGAGGATCGCTTCCTTGATCTTCCGTGAGAAGGAGCGCTCCATTCTCTCTTCCGGTGCGATGATCACGTTCTTGACCAGAAGCGTGGTGATGGAGCTACCGCCCTGGAAGCCCTGACCCGTGATGTCCACGTAGGCGGCGCGGATCAGCCCTCTGATGTTGACGCCGGGATTGGTGTAGAAATCCTGGTCTTCGATGGCGATGGTGGCGTACTTGAGGTCATCCGGAATCTGGTCGATAGGAACCACTGTACGTTGACCCCAACGGGGGTCGAAAACCTCGTACAGCAGGTTGGTCCCCGTGCGGTCGTATATCTTGGTAGTCTTGAAGCTTTGTGCGGTCTGAACCTCGATCATCTCCGGAGGGGGCACCTGCTGGGCATAATAGGCGTAGATGCCCACCACCGACCCCAGGCTTGCTCCTATGGCCAACACGAAGCTCAGCACGACGAGGCCGGCCGCCGACAGGCTGATCTTGGGCAGTTGGCTGTTGTTCCTGGCCGCGTGCCTCCGCTGTCGCCGCCTGGTGATGATGAGTCGAAGATTGGTGGACATGTTCATAGGGTTAGATCCTCACTCTATGGACATAGTAACAGACATCGGTACCGACTGCAAGCGTTCATTGGAACGGATGTGCGAGGCTACTTGGTCTCGGGCTTCTCGACCACCAGCAGGTGTGATAGCCCGAAGATGCGCAGGGGTGTGCTCTCCAGCGCATAGGTGAAACGCCGGAGGACGGAACCGAGGGCACGGTGTCGGGCGAGGATGTTGTCATAGCCGGGGTATAGCTGCGTCTGGACGACGACGCGATGGCGGAGATCTGAGAGAAGCGCGTCCAGGCCCCGCCCGGTGTAGGTTCGTACGTGGGGGCACAGGCGTTTTCGCAGTGACACGGGGAGATAGTTGACGAGGGGAAAGTTCCCAAACCTGTACCTGCCGCGCCAGTAGATGCCATGCGTTTCAAAAGGGTACAACCGGTTGGGAGCGAAGATGACCAACCTTCCGCCTGGGGCGAGCAGCCGGTAGGCTTCCGCCGCCACCTGATGGTCATCCTCCATGTGCTCCAGTACTTCGTGCAGCAGAACGACGTCGAAAGAGCCTGATACGAAGGGAGGTCTCTCCGCTGCCGCCACCAGCAGGTTCGGCAGTAGCTTGCCACCTTCCGCGATTCTCTCGCTCTCGATATCGATGCCGTAAACCTGGTCGCTGAACTGGCGGAGCTTGTCCACATAGGTGCCTATCCCGCACCCCACGTCCAGGATCCTGCGTCCGCGAAGGGGCGCATACTTGTCGATCAGGGCCAGACGGCGTTCTTGACCGAAGCGCCAAACGTAGCTGGGATGGCCGCGAAGAGCCGCCTTGTTGCTTTCGTCGCCCACCGGGTCCAGTCCTCCTGCTGAGAGCCACTGTCTTGACCATCAGCACCATGATGTTAGCTCACCACAAGGGGCTTGTCAATGACGGTGAACGCAGGTAGAATATGGGAGGAAGTCTCTACGCCTGTCCGGCTGGCGCCCACCCGCACTCCAGGGTGGGGAGCTGCCGAAGCTCGTCTCTGGAGGGTCACCTATGGAACCGCGGAACTTGATCATTGTGGGATCTGGCCCTGCTGCCTTGACGGCGGCCATCTATTCGGCTCG
>DATKVP010000053.1:0-4782 GCA_035530015.1 Anaerolineae bacterium
CCTAGCCCGGGCTTGGGTGGCCTACCTGGCGCACGATTATGCAGAAGCGGCGCGGATACTGGGGGATCTGCCACCCTCCGGGTCGGCCCTGGTGCTCAGAGGCCGGGTGGAAGCAGCCCAACGGCAGTACTCCACGGCTCGACAGACGCTCGATCAGGCGCTCGCTATGAGCCCCACAAACGACACGGCCTACCTGGCGCGAGGAGAGCTGTTTCTGGCTATGGGAGAGGAGAATGGCGCTCTTCATGACCTCAGAATCGCTGGCCTGCTAGGAGAGAAGGAAGCCGACGTCCTGTTGGGCGAGATCGCCTACCAGGCCGGGGATCTCGAGAAGGCTATCGCCCTGTACCAACCCAGCGCGCCAGACTGCGTCACGCTGACCTCCTCGTACGACTATGCGTCCCAGGTCTATCACCGATCCAACCTGAATGCCGATTTCTGGCCGGAAACCATCACCTGCGCACCGTACGATGACCTGGTGCCCTATTATCTGCATCTGGCCCGAGCGTATCGCTCCGTCGGCCGGTTCGGCGACGCAGAAGAAGTGTGCCACTGGCTGAGTGAGTTCTACGAAGCCACCTACCTGGATAGCCTGGACGTGAACGATGACCGGCCAGACGCTTGCCCGGAGGCCACCGCGTTGGGGGGAACAGAACACGCGCCCGGCTTCCCCCTGACGCCCGCAACGTGGGCTCAGCGAGGCAGCCCCACATGAGCAATCAGGCACTGCGCGATTCATCGGGGGGTAGAGGAGGAGCGATTTTGGTCTTCGCTGCCATTGTCGTGGTATACCTCCTGCTGGTCTATGGCGCCTACCAGACGTTCACGTCTCAGGTACCTGGAGGTAACGATTTCTACCCCCGGTGGCGGGGAACGAGAGCCCTATTCCTGGACGGCCAGGATCCATACTCAGCAGAAGTGACTCTGCAGATACAGATGGACATGTATGGACGCCCTGCCAGGGACGAAGAGGATCAGGTCGCCTTTGCCTACCCACTGTACGTGGCCTTCCTGGTCCTTCCTTTCGCCCTGCTGCCCTACCCACTGGCCCAGGCTTCGTGGCTCAGTGCTCTCGTCCTCGCCGCACTAGGCACTCTGATAGTCATCTTGCGAACCTTGGATTGGAATCCACGTCCGGTAGTACTTATCGGTCTGGCACTGTGGTCTGTGCTGTTCTATCCCACAGCACGCAGCATCATCCTTGGCCAGATCAGTATAGTCGTTCTTGCGGCCGTCGCCCTGGCCCTCTGGGCCCTCGAGAGTGGGCACGATGCGCTGGCGGGATGCCTGCTGGCTCTGGCCACGGTCAAACCCCAGATGATATTCCTGATAGTGCCCTTTCTACTTCTCGTCTCACTGAGACGAGGGGCCTACAGAACGGTCGCGGCGTTTCTGTTCGCTATGGCGGTCCTCGCACTTCTCAGCTTCATCGTGCTTCCCACGTGGATCCAGTCTTTTGTGGCTGGTCTTGGCTCGTATCAGTCGTACACAAGCATCTACAGGGAAGGGAAATCTCCATTGGGGGTCATCGCCGGCTATCTGCTTCCCTCCGAGTTTGCCGCACCCGTCACGGTTCTGATCTCAGTCGCTTTGGTAGGATACATGGTATACGTCTGGATCGTATCCACCAAAGCGCGGGCCAATCCTTGCCAGGCACTCTTCTTCACCATGGTCGTGACCCTTCTCATCCCTGCACAAACGGGTACGACGAACCAGGTATTGCTGCTGCTGCCCATCGTCTATGGGCTGGCTTTGTTCCCTGGGAGCCGCGTGATGCGCATGGGGATGCCCTCATTGCTGCTCGTTGGGCCATGGATCCTCTTCCTGCTGGCTTTCTCCGCGATAAACGGCGAGCACGCCATCATGTCTGTCCCATTGCCAATACTGACTCTGGTCGTGCTGCCGTGGACGGCGAAGCGAGCACACATTGATGTAGAATCATCGTGACACTAGTCAGGGCTCGGCTGCTCTGGATTTGGTAGAGCCACCGGCCATCGCCACCCGAGACAATGGAAGGTAAACACAGGAACAAGGGAGCGAAGTCACTACTGCGGTCCCCTGCCAAGTGGGCAGTGGTGGCTGCGTTGTCCGTGTTGTGGGTCTTCGTGGTCTACCTGGCTTACTACACCGTCCACAAGCCATTCACGCTATCGATCGCCCTTGCCCTCATCGACCGCGGCACCGACCTGGCGGTCTGGGTTCTCCTCGTATTACTGGCCACAGCTATCGGCAAACGCGTTCTGGGGAGTGGCCTGGAAGCGCAGCCCCTCGAGGCCCTTCTATTCGGTGCAGGTCTGGGCCTGGGACTCTTGTCATTGGGCACCCTCGCGCTGGGTATGCTTGGTCTGCTGAGTCGGTGGGCGTTCTGGTTGGGGCTGGCACTGCTGCTGGCTGTGAACCTGCGCGGGATGAGAGACATCGTACGCAGCCTCAAGCCTCGATGGGGAACAGCGAGGCCGTCCCGACTCTCTCTTCTCGCATTCGCCTTTCTTGGCGTCACCTTCTCGCTGTCCCTGCTACTCGCCCTTACTCCTCCTGCCGAATGGGACGCTTTGGTCTACCACCTTGCGGGTCCAAAGACATACATCGACGCCGGGCGTGTGCTCTGGGTGCCGGGCAACTTCCACCTCAGTTTCCCGGCTCTGACGGAGATGCTCTTCCTCTGTGCCATGCTGCTGAAAGGTGATATTCTGGCACACCTCATCCACCTAGCCTATGGAGTACTCACGGTTGCAGCCATCTATGTTTTTGCTCGCAAGCACTTCACCGGCCACGTACCGGTGATGGCAGCGGTCTTTTTTGCGTCCATTCCCACAGCAGTGGCCATTGCCGCCTGGGCGTATGTCGACCTGACTTTGGCGTTCTACGAGTTCATGGCCTTCGCTGCCTTTGTCAACTGGCTCGACACTCGGCGCAACTTCAAGTGGCTACTCGTGGCCGGCATCCTTTGTGGAATGGCTATGTCCGTCAAATACACCGGAGTCGCTGTCCTGGTGGTCATGCCCCTACTCGCCCTCGCCTCAGCACTGAAGTCTAGAACCGGCTATCGTCGATATGTGACGGGCCTTCTGGTCCTGATACTTGTCGCTGTGGCGGTGGCGAGTCCCTGGTACATCAAGAATCTTGTCCACACGGGCAATCCGATCTACCCGTATATCTTCGGGGGACACGACTGGAATGAGCTGCGCAGTGCGTGGCTGAGTTCCATCGGCGTCAGGATGTCGCCAATTCAACTGCTACTTCTGCCATGGGATGTCACAGTCCTGGGAACTCAGGGCACGGAGGCCTACGACGCTACCATCTCTCCGTACTTCCTCGCCCTTCTGCCGCTCCTGCTCTTCGTGAGGAAAGACCACAGCGTGCTTCTTCCACTCGCCATCTTCTCAATGACCACGTATGTCCTGTGGATAGCAGCTGGGGCAGCCACCTTCTCATACTTCGTCCTTCGCACCAGGATCCTGTTTCCCTGCTTTGCCCCTCTCAGCGTCCTGGCTGCATACGCTGTTGAAGGCCTGAGACAGCTCGATCGGCCCCAGTTCTCCCTGCATCGCTTCGTCCTGTTAGCCCTGGGCGTGGGCTTGATTCTGAATGTCGTCTCTCTGGGGCTCTCAGTTGTCGGCCGCGGCCCGTGGCCCTTCATCGTTGGCGCAGAATCAAGAGAGCAGTTCCTCACGAGACAGCTACCCGATGGCCACTATGACGCGCTCGAATACGTGAACACCAATCTGCCCTCGTCCGCGCAAGTACTTTTCTTCTGGGAGCCACGGAGCTACTACTGCCAGGGCCACTGCCTGCCCGACGTGGTGTTTGACCACTTCGCTCAATTGGCCCTGGAACACGGCGATGCAGCCGGAATAGCCCAGGCCCTGCGTGGACAGAACATAACCCACATCTTGGTCAACGAGCGGTGGCTGGCCATGGGTACGCACGAGGCACTGTTCACGGAAGAGCACCGTCAGCTGCTCCGCGAGCTTGAAAGCCAGTATCTCCAACCGGTGTACTTCGACGAGGGATTCTATACGCTGTACGAGATAGAGCCCCCCAGGGGTAGCGCTGCCGCGCTGGAGGCTGTTGGAATGCCGCAACAAGGAATCGCTGATCCAGGGGGGACCGGATTCCTGCTCTGCAACATAGGGGTCAGAGCCGCCCCTGTGTGCTGCCTGTCTGTGACTGGCGCAGTACATGGCTTGCTCGGCGCCACTGACTTCTCGGAGGGGGGACTCTTGCACACCATGGCTACTGGTTCCCGCAGCACAGCGATTGTGCATCGACAGACCAAACATGGGTAGTCCAAGGCTTGCTGGCAACTGGCAGCGAAATCGCAGACTGTCTCAACTCGCAGCCGCGTTCCTGTTTGCGTTCCTGGCCAGCGCGGTTGTGGGCTTCGACGCATGGATCGTCACTTCGATTCAGCAGGCCAAGAACAGCGACTTCTTTCAGTTCTGGGCGGCCGGGAGGACCATTCTCCAGGGAAACGACCCGTACGAACCGCTTGATTGGCGCCAGATCTATGAACAGGAAGGCCACTGGCGATGGCAGACGGATCAGCGCGTATTCCTATACCCCTTGCGGACTGCCTTCCCCTTTGTTCCGCTGGCGCTTCTCCCTGTCTCCGCCGCTTTTCTGGTTTGGACTTTGGTAAGCGAGGCGCTTCTATTCGCGTCGGTTGTCTTCTTGACAAGAGCTCTGAGCTGGACAACCAACAACTCGTGGCTACTAGTGACGCTGGCGACGGCGATGGCTTTCGAGCCAGTCTCGCTGACCATTCTATTCGGACAGATG
>DATKVP010000054.1:0-7372 GCA_035530015.1 Anaerolineae bacterium
CTGTTCGAAGAGACGTTCCCCATCAAGAGCTACAACGGCAAGATGCGGCTCGAACTCCTCGACCACAGGTTTGAGGAGCCCACGCATGGCGAGCAGGAGTGCCGTGTCACGGATATGACGTATTCGGCTCCCCTGCATATCAGGGCCGCGCTGGTCAACGAGCAAGGCGAGCGGCTCGAGCAAGATGTCTACATGGGGAACTTCCCCCTGATGACCCAGAACGCCACGTTCATCATCAACGGAGCCGAGAGGGTGGTCGTCAGCCAACTGATACGTTCATCGGGGATCTTCTTCACTGTGGAAGAGGACCGCAAGAGCGGCAGACAGCTATGCATGGCCAAACTCATCCCCTCCAGAGGGGCATGGCTGGAGTTCGAGACCACCAAGAAGAACGTCCTGTCGGTGAAGGTAGACCGCAAGCGCAAGATACCCGTCACCGTCCTTTTACGCGCACTGGCCGCTGTCTCCGCGGGCGGTGATGATCCCCTGGATGACATGCTTCGGGAGGGCAGCGACGAGGAGCTCTATGCGGTATTCGAGCACTGCGACAACATGCCCGAGCGAAGCTACCTGGAGGCCACCATTGATAAGGACCCCACCAAGAACGCTGAAGAAGCGGTGGTGGAGTTCTTCCGCAGAATGCGACCGGGGGATCCTCCTAACCTGGACAACGCCAAGAGGTACCTGGAATCGCTTATATTCAACGCGCGCCGGTACGATCTCGCCAAGGTTGGGCGGTACAAGCTCAACAAGCGATTGGATCTGTCCTTTCCTCTTGAGCAACTTACCTTGACCAAGATGGACCTGGTCAAGGTGGTGGAGCGTATGATCCTGATCAACAACGGTGTTGACGGGCCGGATGACATAGACGACCTGGGCAACAGAAGGGTGAAGACGGTCGGCGAGTTGATCCAGAATCAGCTGCGAATCGGATTCTTGCGCATGGAACGTGTGGTCCGAGAGCGCATGAGCACCAAGGACCCGTCGCAGATCACCCCTCTGACCCTCATCAATATAAGGCCTGTAGTTGCTGCTATCAGGGAGTTCTTTGGTGGCAGCCAGCTTTCCCAGTTCATGGACCAGACCAATCCCCTGGCCGAATTGACCCACAAACGCCGTCTCTCGGCGCTAGGACCTGGAGGTCTGCGGCGAGAGCGGGCAGGGTTCGATGTGCGTGACGTGCACGACAGCCACTACGGACGTATCTGTCCCATCGAGACCCCTGAAGGCCCTAACATCGGGCTCATCGGCTCACTGGCCACATATGCAGAGATCAACGAATACGGTTTCATCGAGACCCCATATCGGAAGGTGGTGAATACCGTACCCAACGAGTTTCACGCTCTCGTGGGCAAGACTCTGCGGGAGGACGTGACCGACCCTGAGTCGGGCGAACTGGTAGGTCGGGCGGGCACAGTGATTAGCCCCGCAGTGGCGGAGTTGATAGTTGAACTTCCTGCGGATGTAGTGGCCATTCAGCCGATAGCCACGCGAGAGATCGTGTACATGCCGGCCGACGAGGAAGAAAAGCACGTCATCGCCCAAGCGAATGCCAAGCTGGGTCAGGACGGCCAGTTTCTGGACAGCCAAATCTCTGCGCGTAGTCGGCGTGAGTACCTGATAGAGCCGGCAGACCAAGTAGACTACATGGACGTCTCGCCCAAGCAGATCGTGAGCGTATCCGCGGCTCTCATCCCCTTCCTGGAACACGACGATGCAAACCGGGCCTTGATGGGTTCCAACATGCAGCGCCAGGCGGTGCCGCTGGTCAAGCCGGAGTCTCCCACCGTGGGCACCGGTATAGAACGCCAGGCAGCCCTGGATTCAGGCCAGGTGGTGGTGGCACAGACAGCCGGCAAGGTCATCAGCGTCACGTCGAGCGCGATCACGGTCAGAGGAGATGACGGCGATCAGACGTACCAACTGCGTCGATACAACCGCTCCAATCAGGGGACTTGCATAGATCAGCGACCCACAGCCAACAAGGGAGAGTACGTTCAGAAGGGCGATGTCCTTGCCGATAGCTCGTCTACGGAGAAAGGGGAACTGGCACTGGGCCAGAACGTCCTCGTGGCCTTCCTTTCTTGGGAGGGATACAACTTCGAGGACGCGGTCGTCATCAACGAGAGTTTGGTGCGCGACGACAAGTTCTCTTCCGTACACATCGAGAAGCACGAGATACAGGCACGGAGCACAAAGCTGGGCCCTGAGGAGATCACCCGCGATATCCCCAACGTCGGTGAAGAGGCCCTCAAGAACTTGGATGAGGAAGGGGTTGTCTGCATCGGCGCTGAGGTCAGGCCGGGGGACGTCCTGGTAGGCAAGATCACCCCGAAGGGCGAGACCGACCTTACACCCGAAGAGAAGCTGCTCCGGGCTATCTTCGGTGAGAAGGCCCGGGAGGTGAAGGACTCTTCTCTGCGCCTGCCGCACGGCGAGCGTGGCAAGGTGGTGGACGTAAGGGCCTTCACCCGGGAAGACAGCCACGATCTGCCCGCAGGCGTCGAGAAGCTCGTGCGAGTCAGCACTGCTCACCTGTCCAAGGTCACCGAAGGCGACAAGATGGCTGGGCGCCACGGCAACAAGGGTGTTATCTCCAAGGTGGTTCCCATCGAAGACATGCCCTTCCTGCCCGACGGCACCCCCATCGAGATCATTCTTAACCCTCTGGGGGTTCCCAGCCGTATGAACATCGGGCAGATCCTGGAGACGCACCTTGGCTGGGCGGCAGACCGCTTGGGGTTCATGGCCGTATCGCCCGTCTTCGATGGCGCAGATGAGAAAGAGATCAGCGCTGAGCTGGCCCGCGCCTGGCTCATCGACTGGGCCTGGAACAGGACATCGCAGAAGGCCTGGCAGTGGCTGGAAGACGAGGGATATGAGTTCGAACTCTTGAGCGATGATCAGGAAGCCTGCGGCCTCTATCTCAGCCACTGGCTAGGAGCCGCTGGGTATGACCTCGCCCGGCTGTTGTGGGACGAGAGGTATGCCCGCCGCAGCGTCCTTGAGCAGACACTGCAAGAGTTGGACTACGAACCCGATGAGATCTTGATCTTTGAGAATGATGGGGGCACTCTCGCCGATAGGCAGAAGGCGGACGAACTCGCTAAGGACGTGTGCCTGCGACTGTGGATGCAGGAACTCGGTTACCCAGCGGACGGACTTGAGGCCAGCGAGCTAGAGCGGCAAGCGGCAAAGGTCAGTCTGGAGACGGGGCTGCCAATCCCGACCTGGGGCAAGATGATCCTGCACGACGGTAAGACTGGGGATCCTTTCGACCAGCCGGTGACGGTGGGCATCATCAGCATGATGAAGCTTGCCCACTTGGTGGAGGACAAAGTCCATGCCCGATCTACTGGCCCGTACTCCCTCGTCACCCAGCAACCGCTGGGCGGAAAGGCACAATTCGGCGGGCAGCGTTTTGGCGAGATGGAGGTCTGGGCGCTTGAAGCGTACGGTGCCGCCCACACGCTGCAGGAAATGCTGACCGTGAAGTCGGACGACGTGACGGGCAGGGTGCAGACCTACCAGGCCATAGTCAAGGGTCAGAAACATGGCCCACCCGGCGTACCTGAGTCCTTCCGGGTACTGGTGAAGGAATTTCAGAGCCTGGGGCTTGCTGTCGAGGTCATCGACCAGGCCGGCAAGCGGCATGAGTTTGGCAAGGACGAAGCTATGGAGAGGGATTCGCGTCTGCGCTTGGAGCCAGGTTTTCCGAGCGAACTGCGGATTTGACCTTTGTTGAGAAGCGTGGTAAAATTAGTATTTGCGCACCGGCTTCCACCTTTGAACCGTCCTCCACGGAGAGGATAGCTAAAATAGCAACGGGAGAGGGAAATTGCCGACCGTCAATCAACTGATCAAGAGAGGTCGAAAGAACAAGGCAAAGAGAAGTTCAGCCCCAGCGCTGCGCTATAGACATAATGCCCTTCGCCAAAGAACGGTGAAGGATGACAAGGGGTCTCCTCAAAAGAGAGGCGTCTGTACCCTAGTCAGGACGATGACGCCCAAGAAACCCAATTCGGCACTGCGTAAGATAGCAAGGATTAGGCTAACCAACGGTATCGAGGTGACAGCGTACATCCCCGGTGAGGGTCACGGTCTCCAAGAACACTCTGTGGTCTTGATTCGCGGTGGCCGTGTCAAGGACTTGCCAGGAGTGCGCTACCACGTCATCCGCGGTGCCCTGGATGCTTCTGGTGTTGAAGGACGCATGCGCGGACGGTCCAAGTACGGCACCAGGCGTCCGAAGAAGAGGATCTGAACCTTCCCCGTAGATACACCTGACGTGTGTCAATTGACAGGGAGTCAAGGTACGAAACGGGACTGGCATCGTACCTGCTGAGGAGGCTTTCAAGAAGACTAGAGTCCGGAAGTGGCTAGTCTTCTTGAATGTCACGACTAGGTGCCCATATTCAGATCATCGTCTGAACATAAGGGTCAGATTATAGTAGGTAGGAGTCCCCCTGGATAGCCCTGGGTCAGCCCGGGGCTGTATGCAGGGGGCGGGGGCTGCGCAGGCGTACTGATGCGATGGTCCCCGGCCCTGTGTTTTTACCAGGAAATTGGAGGGAGCAGATGCCGAGGCGTTACAGGCCGCCACGCAGGCGAGTGGCACCGGACGGGAGATATAACAGCGAGTTGGTGGCCCGATTCATCAATCGATTGATGCTGCACGGGAAAAAGAGCGTATCCACTGGGATCATGTACGACGCCTTCGACATAATCGAGGAGCGGACTCACAGAAAGCCGCTGGAGGTCTTCAATCAGGCAGTTGAGAACGCCACTCCTGTGTTGGAGGTGAGGCCTCGGCGCGTCGGTGGAGCGACCTATCAGATCCCCATTGAAGTCAGACCGGAACGGCGCACCTCCCTGGCTATACGCTGGATCATTCGAGCCGCACAGGCGCGCAAGGGCCGACCTCTTGCGGATAGACTGGCCGACGAACTTATGGACGCTGCCCGCAACACGGGAACTACTGTCAAGAAGAAGGAAGACACGCACAAGATGGCGGAAGCCAACAGGGCTTTCGCTCACTATCGCTGGTAGGTGGAGTGGAGTATGCCTAGGGACTACCCCCTGGCAAAGACACGAAATATAGGCATAATCGCTCACATCGACGCCGGGAAGACGACCATCACCGAGCGCATACTCTTCTACACCGAGAAGATCCACCGTATGGGCGAAGTGCACGACGGTACGACGACCATGGACTGGATGGCGCAGGAGCGGGAGCGAGGAATCACCATTACGGCTGCCGCGACCAGCTGCTACTGGCTGGGCCACCACATTAACATCATTGATACGCCTGGCCACATAGATTTTACAGTCGAAGTACAGCGATCCCTCCGGGTCTTGGACGGAGGGATAGTCGTGCTGGACGGGGTGGCCGGCGTGGAGCCGCAATCTGAGACAGTCTGGCACCAAGCGGATCGCTACAGCGTGCCGCGCATCTGTTTCATCAATAAGATGGACCGGCCAGGAGCGGACCTTTGGCACGTGGTGGAGATGATAGAGGAGCGGCTGGGAGCCAGGCCTGTGGTGCTTCAGATTCCGATTGGCCGTGAGGAAAAGCTCCAGGGAGTCGTCGATCTCATAACCGGCAAGGCTCTTATCTATGCCGACGAAATGGGCACTCGCCAGGAAGAGGTTGACGTGCCCGTAGACCTTCAGGAGGCAGCCTCGCGCTATCGAGAGATGCTCCTGGAGAGAGTGGCCGAGGTCGACGATGTAGTGGCAACGGAGTACCTGGAGGGCAAAGACATCCCTGTCCAGGAGCTACGACGAGCCCTGCGAGAGGCGACCCTGCGGTCCAAGCTGGTCCCGGTATTGTGCGGCTCCGCCCTGCGCAACAAGGGCGTCCAGCCCCTCTTGGACGCGGTGATCCACTACCTTCCCTCGCCTCTGGATGTTCCACCCATCGAGGGGATCAACCCAGAGACCGAAGAGACGGAAGAGCGTCCTGTCGATGAAGATGGTCCCTTTGCGGCACTGGCCTTCAAGATTGCGTCCGACGCTTACGTCGGCCGACTGGCATACGTAAGAGTGTACTCTGGCACACTGGCATCCGGGTCCCGCATCATCAATTCGACCAAGGAGCGCAAGGAGCGAGCGGGGCGACTGCTGCGCATGCATGCCAACCGTCAGCAGGACATCGACGCCATCTACGCTGGGGACATTGCGGCCGTCATCGGCCTGAAGCAGACTTTCACCGGGGACACTCTGTGCGATCCCAAAGCTCCCATCATTCTGGAATCCATCGGATTCCCAGAGCCGGTGATCTCCGTGGCCATCGAGCCTCGTACGCAGGTGGACCAGGAGAGGATGATGGGCTCGTTGGACCGTCTGGCAGAGGAAGATCCAACGTTCCAGGTGCGCGTTGACAAGGATACGGGACAGACTTTGATCTCGGGCATGGGGGAGCTACACCTGGAGGTGCTGGTGGATCGCATGCTGCGAGAGTTTCACGTCTCGGCCAAAGTGGGACAGCCCCAAGTGTCGTATCGAGAGACGATCACTGTACCTGTCCGCACAGAAGGCCGTTTTATCCGCCAGACGGGAGGGCACGGCCAGTACGGGCACGTTTGGCTGGAGCTCGAGCCGCTGGCAAAGGGACAGGGATACATTTTTGAGGATAAGACCTCCAACGGTGTAATACCCAGGGAGTACATTCCGGCCGTCGACTCCGGGGTTCGAGAAGCCATGGAGAGTGGTGTCTTGGCCGGATACCCCGTCGTGGATATCCGGGTCAAATTGGTCGACGGGTCTTACCACGATGAGGACTCTTCTGCACTGGCCTTCAAGATCGCAGGCTCTAAGGCCTTGAAGAACGGGGTCCAAAGAGCGAGCCCGATCTTGCTGGAACCGATCATGAGACTGGAGGTAGTCGTACCCGAGGATTTCGTCGGTGAAGTGATGGGCGATCTCAACTCGCGCCGGGCCCAGATAGAGGGTATGGAGGCCCGCGGTGCCCTTCAGGCCGTACAGGCTCACGCGCCGCTTGCTGAGATGTTCGGCTATGCCACCACCCTGCGCTCGTTGACGCAAGGTCGGGGGACCTTCACGATGGAGTTCGACTACTACGCCGAGGGACAGCCGGTAGTGAGCAAGCTTGCAGCCGTCGGCGCCGGGCGGGCACGGCGATAGGCGCCGGGTCTTGGCCGTCTCGGGTGGACGGAGTTCGGCTATCGAAAGCGGACAAGCGTTTCGTCACTGAAGGAGGACTAGTAGCATGGCGAAGGAGAAGTTTGTAAGGGACAAGCCGCACGTGAATGTGGGCACGATTGGTCACGTTGACCATGGCAAGACCACCTTGACGTCAGCGATGACCAAGGTATTGAGTTACAAGGGTTGGGCGGATCATCGGCCCTTT
>DATKVP010000055.1:0-12393 GCA_035530015.1 Anaerolineae bacterium
ACATGAGCCTACCAATCGATGGTCCTGTCTACGATCAAATGCGATCTAATGTAATGGCATTCTGGGATGAATTTTGTTACATGCCCAAGCTCGCTAAGCGAATGGGCAAGAAGATAGAGGAGCACATCGGCAAATGAAGATACTTATCACAGGCTGCTGTGGCTTCCTTGGCCACCACGTAGTAGAGAATTTCCTCAAGAATACGACTTGGGATATTGTTGGTGTAGATGCTCTAACATACGCTAGCATGGGATTCGACAGACTTCGCGATATAGAAGTATATGATGACAATCGTGTGAAGGTTATCGGCTGGGATATCAGCACCCCACCGTCAGAAGGAGTTATCAAAGAACTCAAGGGTGTCGATTATATTCTACATCTTGCTGCAGAGACACACGTGGATAGAAGTCTACAGGATCCTATTCCATTCATAAAGGCAAACGTACTTGGCACGCAGAACGTTATCGACCTCATGGCCAATCATCTCCCGACGGTGAAGATGATGGTGAACTTCTCAACTGATGAGGTCTTTGGACCAGCACCGCTTGGTACGTATTACTCTGAGTATGATAGGTTCAATCCAACGAATCAGTATGCAGCAACTAAGGCTTGCGCTGTACGTCTTGGGGAGATTGCTGCAAAGACTAAGGGACTACCCATCTGTACCACGTTCACCATGAATATCTTCGGTGAGAGGCAGGATCCCGAGAAGTTTATACCTAAGTGCATCAAGATGATTAGCAACGGAGAGACGATAAAGATCCACGCAGATGAGACAAAGACTATATCAGGATCACGTTGCTGGATACATGCTCGTAACGTAGCTGCAGCATTGCAGTTTTTATTGCCCATGATGAGTTCTGGTAGCCGCTATAATATAGTAGGCGAGGAACTGGAAAATCTATCCGTAGCTCGTCTTATTGCTGAAGAGATTGGTAAGCCTTTGAATTATGAGATGGAAGACTTCCACGGATCTCGTCCAGGTCATGATCTACGCTATGCACTCGACGGTCAAAAGTTAGCTTCCATGGGCTGGAAGTATCCTAAGTCTCTTGATGAATCTCTACGTAAGACGGTAAATTGGATGTTGGAGCGACCTATATGGCTTGGAGAGGGAGTGTAATGTGAAGGTGACAAAGAAGTGTAATGGCGAAACGTATAACGCGGAAATGATAGAGGGGGTGCTGAAGGACGAAGGTGGCCTTTGGGAACTCGATGATCCTGAGTTTAGATATCGTAATGGTCAGCAACTTCATGCGCAGTACATGATGGGCGTTGTTACCATAGTATCTCCGGTGAAGCAGGTAGTTAAGGCTGAAGTGGCGTCTACTGTACTTCCATCTAACTTCATGAAGAAGAAGACCGTTCTTGACAAAGAGATAGCAAAGACTGCACCGAAGGATGGAGTACTGGACGAACTAGATATCAACTTCGATCTTCCTAAAGAACGAAAAGTAGAGATGCCTACTAAGAAGAGGGGTCGTCCAAAGGGTGTTAAGAAGAAGATGTAGCTGGAGATACTGATGAAGCCAAAGGTAGTAGGCTTGTGTAGGGTTCGCAACGAAGCTGCGATACTCAAAGACACACTAGATCATTTTGGGCAGTGGTGTGACAACATCATTGTCTATGATGACTGCTCAGTTGACGAGACTGTTGCCATCGCAATGGCTCACCCGAAGGTAGGGGAAAATGGTGTCATAGAACAATTTGAGCCCTGGCAGACAGATCGTACACGAGAAGAGTGGCGGCACCGTCAGATACTCCTGGATGCTGGTAGAGTGCTGAAGCCAGACTGGTTTATCTACTTCGACGCTGATGAGAGGCTGGTGTGGGATGGGAAGTTCCAGGAAGACCCCGCGGTCGACGCGCTCTACTTCGACCTCTACGACGCCTACATCACCAGCGGTGATGCTGATGGAGACTATACCGCAAGGCGATGGTTTGGCCCAGAGTCCCGTAAGATCGTATTCGCTTATCGTAACAAACCCTCCATGCGGTACAGGCATAGAGATCAGAGGATTGTCGAGGGCTACAGCAGAGCTGATTGGGCGGGGACTGTACGACATTACGGTAAGGCCATTTCCATCGAGGAGTGGGAAAGCACGTGTGACTACTACATCAGGTGGTTCCCAGAGCCGTACAAGAGCAAGTGGCGCGCGCGCAAAGGCAAAGCGATCCACACCGAAAGCGACTTCGGCCGGCCGCTCTACACGTGGGAAGAAGCGCAAGCGAACGCGGTCTGCATAGGAGGTTTGCCCTGGTAGTAGACCCCAAGGTTCTCAACATCCAGAAGGCCTGCAGGCTCAACATCGACTTCTTCGCATCTACGTACGTGAAGACCGAGGACCCGCAGGCAGAGGATCCTGTGCGTGACTGGCCGGACTTCGGATACCTCAAGACTTTCTTCGCGATGGTCGAGGCCAACGCAATCCTGACAGTCTACAAACGGTCTCGGCAGATGATGCTCTCCTGGGCCGCATGCGTCCTTGCCATCTGGTATTCGGCGTTCAATCCCAGCCGGCTGGTGATGATCCAGTCGATCAAGGAGGATGCAGCGAAGGCTCTGATCTCTCGCATTGAGTTCATTCTGCTCCACTTCCCTCCATGGCTCTTGCCGTGCGAGTACAGTATCACGGCGTCTACCGTCACATTCTTCCACACGGCGGGGAAGTCGAAGATAAAGGCGGTGCCGTCAGGCGCAAACCAGATCCGCTCATTCTCCCCGACCATCGTGATCTTCGACGAGTCTGCATGGCAGGACGACATCAAGAAGGCCCACGCTACTGCTGCGCCAGCGGTGAGGGGCGGCGGCAAGGTCGTGCACATCTCCACTCCTGGCGAGGCTAGTGAGCCATGCGCCGAGTTCTTCAAGTCGATGGTGAAGGGCGGGACGTACCGCGTCCTGGAGCTCCACTACTCGATGATGCCTGGCACTGGCGGTGAGTGGAAGGACAAGATCAAGAAGCTCCTCCAGATGAGCGATGCCGACTGGGACAGGGAGATGGAGGGCTCGTTCGACGTAGGCTCAGGCAAGCCTGTATTCAAGCCTCCGTTCACGATGGAGGAGTACGTCTGCCCGATCGGATACAACCCTGCGCTTGAGCTGCTGATCGGCGTTGACTACGGAGTGCGTCACCCGGCTGCGGTGTGGTTTCAGTACATCCCGTACACGTATCAGGTCTACTTCCTCCTGAGCATGACAGGCGACAACGTGACGCTGTCGTACTTCGCCCAGGAGATCATCAAAGCTACCAAGGAGCTGATTCACCCCGTAGCCTACACGAAGCGGCTGAACCTGCGCATGTTCGATGACCCCGCTGGGTGCTCTCGCAAGGATACCGGTGGCCCGACATCCAGACAGGCTATGAACACTGCAGGCCTGTTCCCGGTGAATTCCTCCAAGAAAATCCGCATCAAGGAGTCGGTGTCCCTGATCCGCGAAAGGCTCGTGAAACGGGCGGGAATGGACATGAAAGTGCGTCCTGGGTGCCTGTTCGACCCCAAGTGCGAGAATTTAATTGCTGGCATGAACGGAAAATACTCAGAGGACGAAAAAATCGCTGATAAGTATAAGGGAGGCATCACGCAGCACGAAGTGGACGCTGCGCGATACGGGCTGTCGGGCATCCTTCGGTTGGGTGACAAATGACGCCTGATATCGTACTTGGACCATACGATGGAAGCGAGCCTGGCAATGTAGCACCGAAGCTCACTCCGGCAGATCACAAGCACATCTGGGACTTCGTGCCGTCCCACTATGGCGATCCGCCGAAGTTTGAGCAATGCCTGTTGTGCAAGGATAGGCGAAGGATCCCGAAGCCAGAGCCGCAGACATACATTCCGCAGCCGGCCTGCAAGAGGACAGGGTACTGATGGCAGAGAAAGCAGATCAGAGCAAGTTCGATCTCTTCCACTCCAGGTGGGAGACGGTCAACAGCGACTGGCAGGACCGTCGCCGGGAGTATCAAGAGAACTACGACCAAATGCTCGGCAAGGACATCGGCAGCCCGAAGCCCTGGGGAGCTCAGGTCAACAGCCAGCATACTCACGCCCAGGTCATGACCCACTGCGCCTTCCTCCAGAGCGGCCTGCTCTCAACGTTCCCGTACGTCTTCGCTGAGATGCCTGAGCCATGGCGTGAGCTCGCCCCGCGGGCGCAGGAGGAGTACAACCGCCGGCTGAGAGATGCGGGCTTCTACGGCTTCCTATACAGGTGGCTGAGGCTTGCGGACTCACAGAAGCTCGGCGTTGCCAAGATGGGGTTCGGCGTCAATGGTCCGCAGTGGAGCCTGGTGCATCCCGGCAATCTGATGTGGGATCCGTCAGCAGAGAACCTCAGGCTCGACGCCGATTGGGTGATCGAGTACTACAACCGGAAGTCAAAGACAACGCTTGAGGCCGAGCGCGCAGAGGGCGTGTACAACTGCTCTGAAGAGGACTGGCAGAAGATCATCGCCTACTCCGATCACGACACCTCCATGCAGGAGGAGCTTCGCGAGAGCCGCACCGGCACAGGCACGCCTCAGTTCGACACGTCTGACAAGCACATCGCCATGTACGACATGGTTGACCGAGAGACGATCTGCACCGTTCACGAGCCAACTCAGGTAGTGATGCGCGAGATCCCCAACGAGCAGGGGTACATCTACTACTACGACCTGAGTACGTTCCTTGAGGTGTTCAACGTAGAAGGATACGGCATTCCAGACCTCGCGCGCGATCTGCAGGACGAGATCAACACGCTTCGCCGGCAGAGGATCGACATCAGGAGTCTGGTAGCGAATCCGATGTACACACTATTGAAGGGCTCCGGTCTTGACCCATTCGGCGTGGTGGCGGCTCCTGGAGCGATCTACAGCGTCAACAACAGGGAAGACCTCCAGCCGCTTCCATCGCCCGACAACTCCTCTGCTCTCCAGACCGAAGAGGGTCTCCTGACCTCCGACTATGACAGCCTCATCGGTATCCAAGGGCAGAATCGCGGAGAGCCGGGCAAGGCTGGCATGAAGGCCACCACAGCGAACATCATCCACGGGAACACGAATCTCCGACTCGGCGTGACGATGAACCTGATCCAGGACTATCCTCTCAGGCAGTTCCTCGCCGACTACGTAGAGCTCTCGGCCCTCGTCGAGACTCCCGTGGCAATCACGCTTCCGGAGTGGGAGCTCGTTCGCGAGCGCGCGGAAGCCGGCGAGCTGTGGCTGGTCCCTCATGCCGAGGCGTACGTCGGGAACACGATCGAGAAGTTCAACCTTCTCATGCAGCTCTTCCAGACGCTTGCACCTATGACGGCTCCTCCTGGTCTTGCCGCGATGGCCAAGGAGATGCTGCTTCTGGCGCAGGTCCAGGACCCGGAGAAGATCACGCCGTTCATCATGGGCAACATGAATCCCGATCCTGTCCTGGCTGCACAGCAGCAACCGCAGCAACAGCAGTTGCCGGCACCAGACCAGGTACAGCAGGGCCCTCCGGTGGATGAGCAGGCGCGGTCGACGGCGCCCATGCAACAGATAGGTGCCCCATGAGCCTTCAGCAGAGAGCCCATGTGCGAAAGCGCCCGGCGCCGCCAGATCCTCACGGTCTCGAGCGAGAGATGAGCCTGGCGTATCTGGCCAGAGTGGCATCGGTGGTTGGGACAGAGGCGTTCGAGGTGCTCAAGCTGGAGATACAGACCGCGGTAGAGCAGGCGAGCGAGATCTGCATGTCGAAGGACCCGGTGAAGGACGCGACTGGCGTTGCGAGGGCGCAGGGCGCGAAGATTGCCCTGATATCGCTCCAGCAGTCGTTTGAGCTTTCGGCCAAGAGGCTGAAAGAGGAGATCTCAAAACACCCAGACAGCGGGGTTGCAGCCGAATAGTCTCGGCCCCCGCATTCCATACCGACCCCGGAAGGGGTAGAAGGGCTGTACAGTGCCGGATTCAATTGGTGCGGACGAGTTGGACCTGCAATCCCTAGTGGACCAGGACGACCCCGCCGTGGACGCTGACGGACTGGACGCGGATCTCGACGTGCCGGACCCCGAAGCGGGCGACCCGGACGCCGATGCTGCCGCACAATCCTCCGAAGGCGAGCAGAAGAACTGGACGCCTGAAGTCAAGGCGGCTTACACGAAGGCCACCCAGAAGTACTCGGCCACAGTGCATGCAACCGAGGCGAAGGCAGCGGCGGCAGCGGCGAAAGCCGAAGCGGCACAACGCGAAGTCGAGTTCCTGCGAAGTCAGTTGGAGAGGTCGTCTGCTACAGCGGCTCCGACAGCGCCTAACCCCAAAGATCCAGAAGTGGCTCAGAGGGCTCAGATGCTCGACGAACTGTTCAAGCAGACGCCAACGTACAAGGCGATGCAAGCGAGTCTCGACAGCACGCAGGCAACAGCCAGGTCGGCAATGGCTGCAATGCCAGAGACGTTCATCAAGCCTGGGACGATCGACAAGGCGACTCTTGCCCAGATCATTCCAGAGCTGAGAGACATCGCAAGTCGGCAGAAGCAGTTGGATCCCAACACGATCCAGCTCATCGCCACGAACCTGGCCGCTCCAATTCAGACGGCACGAATACAGGCTCATGAGACGGCAGTGGCAAAGGCCAGGCAGTCCAAGAAGGCTGCGCTCCAGAAGGCCTCGACACCGTCGTCCGGCGGGTTGGAAGCCACGGTGAAGGACTTCGGCGCAATGTCGCTTGCCGAGCAGGACGCGCTCCTCGAGACGATGGGCGCTGACTTCGACAAGCAGATCAACGACGCCGGATAGCCGTGAGCGTCTGGTGGGCTCCTAATAGGAGACACCAAGATGGCTCTCACAATTCGAACTCCCTCGGTCAATACGGGCTCAAGCTCGTTGGGACCGATGATCGCACAGCACTGGTCGGAGAAGGCTCTCCGGCAGTTGTATCCTTCCCTCGTCATGGCCGAGTTGGTCATGGAGGGCGGGTCGAATGCGTATCTTCGCATTCCGAAGCGCAAGGGCAAGATCGTAAACTTCTTCCGCGACCCGGTCTTCTCTGCGGATTACACCACGACCAACGAGTCGGCGGATGATCCCGCGGCGGCGTCCTACGTCATGAGCGCCGTGTCGGCGACCGTGGCGCAGTACCTGAAGCACAGCGTTGCTTCTGACCTGTCTGAGTCGGTCGGCATCAAGTCGGCTGCAGACAGGCTCGCGCGCGCACACACGTTCGGCGGGCTCCGGACGTTCCACGGCCTCATCGGTGGAGCGATCTCGGCCGGCGGAACGGGCTACTACTGTGGAGATGCGACGGCGGCGGCAGACCTCACCGCAACCGATATCCTCACCACGCGCGAGCTCGAGAAGATGGTCATGAAACTCAGGGCCAACAACATCCCGGTCTACCCCGACGGGCTGTACAAGATGGTCTGCCACCCTGTGGCGATTCACGAGCTCCGAGCGGACACGGGGACCAACAACTTCTGGGATCTCATCAAGTACATCTCGCTTCATGAGAACCAGAAGAGGATGTTCAATGTCGGCCGCAATATTGCGGGCTTCAAGATCTTGGAGTCGACCGAAATCGTCAGCACGGCAGCCATCTCGGCGTCCAGCGGTTACGGCTTCTACAACATCTGGAGCGGTTACGAAGGCATCGGCTGTGTTGCTCTTGAGGGATCGTACGTTCCGGGTCCCGACAAGAAGTCCGAGCCGAATGTCCTGGAGAGGTCGAGCTACGAGCCTTCCAAGAGCAATTTCCAGATCGTTGTGAACTTGCCTGGAAGCGCAGGTACTGCCGACCCGTTCAACCGGCGTCTGTCGGTCGGGCGAAAGATGTGGACCGCCGCGAGGGTGCTGCAGTCTTCGGCCTGCGGCTACCTCCTGAGTGGATCGGCGTATTCGTCCACCGGCGGGTAGAGGATGAGATGGGGGGCGGGGCAGTGAAGCTCGCCCCCTCCATCCACGGGAAGGATCACATGGCTCAGGTGATGTACATGGATCAGGCAATGAAGATCATCCGCAGAGTGCCTGGACTGCGTATCGCGATGATAGACTCGACGAACAAGAAGCAACGGAGCGGGAGCGTGAACTGCGTTCCAGACCCATGCGTCTACTTCGGGGACCAGTCCATATGCCGCATCGCTCAGAATTTCATGTCTGACCATCACATCGTTGAGTGGATCAGCAGCAGCGAGAGTCGGGTGAAGGAGGGGACGGTATCTCAGGGTGCCGCATATCAGTACTGGCGCCCGGCATGGGGAGTCCAATTCCGGCAGATCGAGTCGAAGATCCCGCGTCAGCTTATTCCTGTGCTCCGGAAGGCGGCGAAGCGCGAGGGCTTCAAGTGGTGGAGGAACTGACTTGAGAATCCTCTGTGGCCTGTGGCATGCAAACGGATACGCTGGGACACAGTCCTGGAACTACACCGTCGCACGCGAGTTCAAGAAGATGGGGCACGATGTCTCGTTCTACACCGGTGGCCGCGGCACGTTCGCAGCTCGGTGCGAGAATGAGGGCTTCCACGTCTACACCCACTTCATGAACGACAAGCCGGAGGCCGATGTTGCCTTCATCTCACAGCCGAGGACGTTCCAGGTGTGCCGAGTATGCGGTGCGGGGCCGATCATGGATGTAGGGGCCGAGTCGATCCCCTCGCATCCGCACAGATGGAAGGGTTCGAAGTGCGTAGGGAGCAACACTCCTCCGAGGAACGTGCTTCCGGACTGCAAGCGCGTGTACGTCATGCACGGGTGGCTTCCGCACGATGCGCCGCTCTTGGATGGCAGCGCGTACGTGACGGTATCCCGGGAGACGCATGACAGGCTCCTGAAGAAGTACAAGATCGAGTCCATCAGGGTGGAGCAGCCTATCGACCTGGCGAGATTCGTTGAGACGACGCCTCTGAGGGAGAAGCCCAAGGCTGTCTCGATGGCTACGTTCGCTGCGGATCCTGGAGTGGTTCAACGCGCCTGTGACGAGGCCGGCGTGGAGCTCCTGGAGCGCATCGGGCAGACGTGGAACACGCCAGCGATGTTGAACGGAGCAGACATCCTGATAGGCACTGGTCGCGGCGTGGCAGAGGCCATGTCCTGCGGCCGGGCTGCGGTGGTATGCGGGCAACACGGATGTGACGGGATGGTGACGGCAGACAACTGGGAGGATCTCCTCGAGGTGAACCTCAGTGGTCGACACACCAGGAATGACCCCGCCGAGGTCTTGGCGGCAGAGCTTGCGAACTACAACCCGTCTGTGGGGCTCTGGGCCAGGACTGCCGCGGTAGAGACGTTTGACCCGAGAGTCGTAGCCGAGAAGATGCTGGAGGCCGCATGAACGTAGCCACCCTTCGCGGAGATGTGTCAGGAGTCTCGTGGCACCGCATGATGAACCCGATTCGGGAGATGGTGCGGCAGGGCCTCGTTGAGATCTCCTCGACGCCCGACATGCTCCCAGTGAAGCTCAATCAGCGCGTGGAGGCAGAGGCTCGGAAGATCCAGCAGATGTACACGCACATGTGCATGGACGCCGAGGTGCTTCACACGCAGCGGGTCCAGAGCCAGGAGCTATTCGGCCTCCTCACCGCCCTGTCCAAGCTCCACGGGCTCCCGTACTGCATGGACATTGATGACGACATCGTGGCGATTGACGAGAGCAACCCGGCGTACAACACCTACAAGAAGCGCACCGACGCGGAGTGCTACAGCGTCAGGGAGATCCAGGACGAGTCCGAGGCGGCACCATACGAGATCGTTGGCGAGCAGGAAGGGAAGCTCGTGGCGATCACTCAGAACGTGGAAGATGGGCGAGAGGTGAGTCTCCAGCAGGTGATGCAGGCCGACGCGCTGTTCACGACAACGCGGGACCTGGCGCTCCTGTACGGAAACCTCCGCAAGAGCCACAAGCACATCTACGTGCTACCCAATTCACTGGTGCCGGCGCAATGGGACTCGATCGAGAAGCCTGGGGATCACCAGGGTGAGGTCTGGGTCGGCTGGGCTGGGAGCACGTCGCACATCCAGGACATCCACCTCCTGGTGGACGTAGCCGAGCACGTGCTGAAGAAGTGGAAGCACACGAAATTCTTCTGGATGAAGATCCCGCACCCGGACCTGATGAGCCTTGCCAGGGACTATCCTGAGCGATGCGTGATGTACGACGGCTGGGCTGGGGTGGAGGACTGGCCGGACTACTACGCTTCGATGAACTTTGATATCGCGCTGGGCCCGCTCGTGGATACGGCATTCAACAGGGGCAAGTCCAACCTGAAGTGGCTCGAGGCAGGGATCCTCTCGCAGCCCTTTGTGGCCTCACGAGTGGGCCCGTACGCGACCAGCATCCGGAACAAAAAGGACGGTTTTCTGTGCAATCGACCCAAGGACTGGGCCAAAGCACTCGACTCGCTCGTTGAGTCAAAAACCATGCGCTACGAGGTGGGTGCAGCCGCTAGAGAGCGCGTCATGAGCGAGTTCAACATGGAGAAGAACTGCCACATGTGGGTCGATGCGTACGAGCAGGTAGCGCGGGACCTGGGTGAGATGGCGCAGGAGCGCACTCGCAGCATTCTGGAACAGGTGCAAGAATGAGATTTGGAACCGCCATAGAGCAGGTGAAGTCTTCCGTTCCGGGTGCCAAGGGCGCCACTGCGGACTACGAGGCGAAGAATGCGATCAACCTGGCCCGGAGGCAGTGCGCCGGCAGGAAGGCGTGGGCGTTCATGCTTCGTGAGGGCGTGGCGAGATGCGGTGGAGCGTACCGAGACGCCAAGGTCACCGTAACTCAGGATAGCCGGACTGTGACGGCCACAACTGGCACCTTCCCTACAGGATGTGGCGATTGGTTTTTCGCGGTCTCTACGGGCAACCAGGAGCAATACAGGGTGGTCTCACGCACCTCAGGAACAGTCCTGGTGCTTGACAGGCCATTCGAGGGCGACACTGCGACCGAGCAATCCTGCATAGTATGGGACCGGTACCTCCTTGCTCCTCGGGACCTGTACAAGTGGAAGTCGCTGAAGTACGAGCGTGGCGGTATCCTGGTGAACTTCGAAGATCAGGCATGGTTCGACGCTCAGTGGGTGAACCCGCAGTCATTCGGGGATGACGCTCTACTGATGACTCTGCCGGAGCGGTCGACGTCGGCGCGGTATGACACAGGGACAGTGACAATCGCGCTTGCTGACGCGACTGTGACGCTGGCTGACGGCACCTGGCCGGAGTGGATAGTGGACCGGCATCTCCAGTTCGACGGCGAGGAGGAGATGTACAAGGTCTTGTCGCGGACCTCCGACACCGTGGTGGAACTGTACAAGCCGTACTCAGGCAGGTTCCCCGGGTCGAGCAAGAGTTACGAGCTTGATCCTCCGGGCTGCGTTGTGCTTGAGGTGACTCCCCCGATCGAGGACCAGTACGCGCTGAAGGTCCGGTACTACGCCGAGCCAGAGCTCCTGGTCGGGATGAACGATCAGCTTGAGGGCGGCGACTCGTACCAGGCAGCGGTGGTGGCGTTCGCGAAGGCAGGCTTCGTTGCGTCGATGCTCCCGAGCCCCGGGCCTGACGGTCAGAATCCCATCTTCATGCAGATGGTTCAGCTCTCCCAGAAGCACGAGAAGGACGCCGAGCGACTGATGAATTCAGTGATGGGGAACACTGTGGCCCCGGACCAGTTCGCGAGGATGCGGAATGTGAAGTACATGCCGAGGGTATGAGGTGAGCGATGGACTGGGTGATGGAGAATTGG
Source organism: Anaerolineae bacterium (assembly GCA_035530015.1). Lineage (GTDB taxonomy): Bacteria > Chloroflexota > Anaerolineae > UBA7937 > B3-Chlor > JAUVXJ01. Next base: position 11,679 of record DATKVP010000055.1, read on the forward strand.
GACACGCTTTTGGCGATCGCCATCCCGCTCCTGGGGCTTCTGGCTTCGCTGGTGTCGAACAAGGAGAAGGCGGCCGCCCTACAGCGGCTTGCGATGACCCTGCAGGCTGCGAAGATCCGCGGTGGGCCGGTCGGACAGGGCGCGCGCGAGATCATCGACACGCTGAAGAGTAATGCGGCCGGAGACCCGAAGGGCGTGATAGGCGAGATTGACGATGCCGTGAAGTCGGTGAAGAGGAAGAAGCCGCAGAACAAGGCGAAGAAGGCCATCAAGGCAATCGGCAAGGTATTCCTGGGACGCTTCCTCGGAGGTCTCTAGCATGGAGCTTGATCCGGCAACACTGGGCGTAATCATCACAGCGGTCATCGGAGGCATTGGCGGAACGTTGGGCGTGAAGAAGTACAGGAACGGGCATTCGGAAGCACCGGGCAGCGAGTCTCACAAGAAGGTCTGCGCCGAGCACGCGAAGATGCACGACAAGATGATAGCCGGGGAGTCCCGTTTCGACCGCATCGACGAGAAGCTGGATGAGCAGAAGGAGCTTTCGAAAGAGCACAGCGAGGCGCTCGGGCAGACCTCTCTGAGCATCGCCAGGATCGCCACAACGCTGGATCTGATGAGGAAGGGCCAGTAGCATGATTCCTCTGTACATGCCTGACGCAGTCGTAGGCGCTGACGTGGACCGCAGGCGGCTTGTCCTGCCGGGATCCAAGGA